>DASUUK010000043.1 GCA_036374135.1 Euzebyales bacterium | reverse complement strand
CGCGTGGACGATCAACTTGCGGCTGCGATCGACGTGCTTGTCAGCGAGGGGGTCTTCGCGTCGCGTTCGGACGCGGTGCGGGAAGGGCTGCGTGTGATCGTCGATCGCCACCGACGCGCGCAGGTCGCATCGGAGATCGTGGATGCCTATCGGGCTCAACCGCAGACCGACGACCAGTACAGCTGGACCGACGACGCGACCCGCGAGATGATCGCCGACGAGCCGTGGTGACGCCTGCGCAGGGTGAGATCTGGTGGGCTGAGGCGGAGGACAAGCGGCGGCCCGTGCTGATTGTCACGCGCTCCGAGGTCGTGCCGGTCCTGCGCTGGCTGATCGTCGCTCCGGTGACCCGGACGGTGCGCGGCATCCCCACCGAGGTCCCGCTGGGTGCCGCTGAAGGGCTGGCCGACACCTGCGCCGCGACGTTCGACAACCTCCAGCCGATCAGGCGGTCGTTCCTGACCCAGCGCGTTGGTGTCCTGTCGTACCCGCGTGCAGCGATCTGCGAGGCACTCCGGGCGCTCTCCGATTGCTGACGTCGCCGAGGGGGCTGGCCCGCACGGGTGCCGACGGCCACCAGCAGCGCCGCCGTGACGAGCTCGGCGGTGATGTGGAACCAGATGTCTGTACGGCCCTCGGCGATCTCTGGGATCTGCCGGGTCGCGAGCAACATGGTCCACAGCCCGGCGATCGCCGCGCCGACAGCGATGTCGAACCAGGCGACGAACCTCACGATGCGTCTCCGTCAGAACTGTTCATGTTCGAACCGCCAGCACGCGGCGGCGACGACGGCGGCGGTCCACAGCATCGTCGCGACCAGCGGGACGATCGAGACCAGTGGCGCGCCGGTCGCCAGCCGCACCGCGGCGGTCGTCGTCTCCCACGGGAACGGCAACCGCCCGGCGAGGTCACGTGCGAGCACGTGCACACCGTCGTAGAGCATCACCGCGGCGATGGGCACGCCGATCACGATGCCGCGCCCGATGGTGACGGTCCCCAGCAGCACGGTCAGCGCGACGGTGAAGACCAGGAGCAGCGCGACCAGCCCCGCGACAGCGAGGAACTCGCCGACCGGCCAGGTCCCGTCGACCTGGGTCGACAGCAACGCATAGAGCCCCGTCCACGGCACGACGACGAGCGCGACGAGGGTCGGCAGGCCGTGCGCGGCGAGCTTCGCGAGCACGAACGCCGTGCGCGACACCGGCTTGGTCAACACCCACTCCAACGTCCCGGAGCGGCGTTCGTCGAGCATCACGCCCTGGGTGAGCACGACCACGCCGACGGTCGACAGCAGCACCGCAACCGGCAGGTACTGCGGCCACACCTCCGACACCCCGACAGCGGATCCGGTCGCGGCCGCCTGGTCGGCGATCCACACGAACGCCAGCAGCAGCCCGTTGAGGATGACGGTCCACAGCAGCGTCTGGGTCCACCACCGGCGGGTCGCCCACCACGTCCGCGACTCGCGGGCGAACACGGTGCCGAACCCGGCGGTCCGACGGGTCACCGCCGACTCGAGCAGTCGCAGGGTGGGCGCGGTCATGGTTGTGACTCCTGCTCGACGAGGTGGATGAACGCGTCTTCGAGGTCATGGCGCTGACGGCCGTAGGCCAGCACCGTCACCTCCGGATCCGCGACGACGGTGCGCAGCAGCTGCCGGTCGGCGGCCTGCTCGTCGGAGACCCCGACGTGCCACACCGCGCGTCCGTCGGCGTTGTCGCGGTCGATCACGGTGACCCACGGCTCTCGCTGCAGGTGGGCCTCAACAGCTGAGGTGTCGCCCGCGAGCTCGAGGCGGTAGGTGATCCCGTCGCGACCGGCGAGCAGTGACGCGATCGGCCCCTGCGCGATGAGCGTTCCATCTCGGATGATCGCCACGGTGTCCGACACGCGCTGGACGTCATCGAGGATGTGTGTCGAGTACAGCACCGTCGCCCGTTCGCGCAGCCGTTCGAGCAGCACCAGGACGTCTCGGCGACCCAGGGGATCCAGTCCGGCTGCGGGCTCATCCAGGACCAGCAGCTGCGGGTCGTGCAGCATCGCCTGCGCCAACCCGAGCCGCTGGCGTTCTCCACCGGAGAACCCCACCACGGAACGATCGGCGCGGCCAGCCAGCCCGACGACGTGGAGTACGTCGCCGATCCTCCGATCCAGATCGGCAGCGCCGAAGTGGAAGAACCCGCCCGCATACCGCAGCGTCTCGCGGGCGGTCATGTCGTCGTAGAACACCGGCTGCTGGGGCAGGAACCCGACCCGGCGGCGCAGCTCCAACGACTGCGTCACCGCGTCCAGGCCGAGGACCCGCGCAGTGCCCGCCGTCGGGCGCAGCAACCCGACCAGCATCTTGATCGTGGTCGTCTTCCCCGCGCCGTTGGGACCCAGGAAACCGAAGATCGAGTGCGCCGGCACCGTCAGGTCCACGCCACGGACTGCTTCGACATCGCCGAACGACTTGGCGAGACCGGCCGTCTCCACGACCGCGGCCCGCGCGCCCGCGGGCCCGGTCGCTCGGCTCGGCGAGGTGGTTGTTGCGTTCATCCGGGTTCCGATCTGCTGCGTCCGATGCCTCCGGAGCCGCGAACCGCGACGACTGGACACGCGCAGCGCCCTGTTGCCGTGCGGGCGCCAGCCGGCGGCCGGTCACGCCAGCGGTTGGGCCCGCCAGGCGAACAGCGCGAGGCCTGCGCTGAGGGCGATTCCAACAAGCCACCACGACGTGAACCAGCCGACCATCAACAGCAACGAGATGGCCGAGGCCACCAGCATCACAGGCGGCCACCATGCGGCACCCAGCAGGTAGCCGACCGCGGTCACGGCGAACCCGGCAGTCGCGAGGCCCGCGAGCACCACCGCCGGCAGCCGGCTGTCACCAAACAGCCATGAGTGCCCGGGATCGAACGGCATGTCCCGGGTCGCGTTGGTGAACGGCAGCGTCCACATCACCGCATGCACCGCCGCGTGTCCGAGCAGGAAGGCGGCTACCACGATCCTCATCTCAGCCTCCGATCCGCCCGCCGGGGCCTCGTCAGCCGACGGGCGTGCAGATGCCGGACGAGCAGATGCGCGGCAGCGCCGCCAGCACCGGATTGGCCCCGGGGAACACCGGCTGCGACAGGGCGGCCGGTCGGCCCGGTGTCGGGCCGTGACAGCGTCGTCATCGCGGTGCCCCTCCCGAGCGAGATCACGTACGCATCCCACTGAACCGGACCTGCCGCGCTGTGACAGGGCCCAAAGTCCGCGGAGTCGAGTGACGGTCGACACGCGATCGGGGTTGCGTTGCCGGGCGATGGTGTGTGGAGCCACTGCGAAAGGCGACGGCGAGGAGGCATGCCCCGGCCGCCGTCTGCCGCTGACGGATGGATCACCCGGTACAGTGGGCAGCCGCGGACGAGGTCGCGGCGACCGCGGTGATGACGCGGCTGCGGTGTCCCGCGCACGGTGCGGTCCTTGCACAAGCGGACGCCGTCGCCCACCGCAGAGGCAATCGCGTGAAGCTTGCCAAGAAACACATCATCGACCTGTTCGTCGTGCGGGGCGATCTCGACCGGGCCGAGCGGGCGGACCGGTTGCTGCCAGATCTGGTGGACCTGTCTGAGAACGCGGACGCGATGCGCGCGCTCGGGCTTGACCCGGCGTTGCTGGCGATCCAGATCGACAACCTCGAGGCCACCTGACGGCCGAACACTGCTCGCACAGTCCCGCGGCGGTCGGTCGCCGGCGTTCCCGGTGGGCACCCACATCCACCGACTCGCCGGCCGCTGGGGCCTGTCGAAGGCGACCCCGCCCGATCTGCAGCTGGGCGCGACGAAGACCCGCATCCGCGAGGAGGCGATGCGCTGACGCCGCTCGCCTCGTCGGGCCGCCGCCTCCACACCTCGCGCCCGGCCGCGTGTGTGCAGCGTTGCGCCGTCAGACCGAGGCCCGGTCAGCGGTCCGTCAGCTGCGCAGGACGTTGGCGAAGATCTGCCACGCCAGCAGCGACTTCGCGACGAGGCTCAGGACGATGTAGGCGCGTTCGCCGAACAGGTAGTCCCGCCACCGGCCGACCTGCCGGTACTGCAGCCACTGGTTGACCCCGAAGCTCGAGAACAGGACGAACAGCGAGACGAAGATGCCGTAGACGAACCCGGGCGGGTCGTTGCCGGCCAACAGGTACGCGCCGATCGCCAGCCACGGGACCAGTCCAATGACGGTGCCGAACCAGAACGCGGTCAGGTCGCCGCCGGGCTGGTGGTCCTTCTCCTGCAGCCAGCCGAACAGGATCATCGCGCTGTTCGCCGCGAACAGTCCGATGACGGCCGCAAGGTCCCATATGCCCGACAGCGTGGCGATCAGGATCAACATGACCGAGGCGCTGATCGCGTACTCGACCCAGCGGGCGATGTTCATGCCCTGACGCAGGTTGGCCTCGTACCACTGACGCACGGGTTGTGTGGCCATCAGCAGGTGATCGACCGCGGCAAGCAGCAGGAACGACGCGACCGTCGGGCCGATCGGCAGATCGAACACCACCTCGGGCGTGGGTACTCCTCGGGTCATCACCGGGTCGCCGGTCAGGAACGACGCGGTGATCGGGAAGCTCAGGTCGTTGCTCAGCGCGAACATGGCGGCGGCCTGCGCCAGATGCAGCAGCCCGACGATCAGGTTGAACCTGCCAAGCCCGACGAGCTCCGCCCGGGTGACCGTCTCGTCGTCGGTGTCGATCATGCGGGTCATGTGCCACTCCTCCGCCGTGTTGTATCCGTTCCCGCGCGAGCCGTCACGGGCGTCAGGACGGCTGCGCGTAGATGACGACGTTGTTCCGGTAGGACCCCGCGGTGCTGTCGAAGTCGCCGCCGCAGGTGATCAGGATGAGTTGGGACGGCCCTGCACGCGAGAACAGCTTGTCGGTGGGCAGCACCGACTTGTCGTAGGCGCGACGGGCGACGACGTCGTAGCGGTGTTCGTCACCGGTGCTGTCGGCCACGCTCACGCGTGCGCCGACATCCAGCGTGCGCAGGTCGAAGAACGCACCGGGTCCCTGTTCTCGGGAATCGACGTGGCCGGCGATCACCGTCGCGCCGGGTTCCCCGGGCGCGGGCCCGTAGCGGTACCAACCGACGTTGCGGACGTTCTCGGGCACCTCCACGTCGCCGTTGGCCTCGACGCCGATTGCGCCGATCGTCGCGTCGACGTCGATGCTCGGGATGCGCAGTCTCCTTGGCACCGGGCTGGGCTCGACGTCGAGGTCGGCGATGCGGGCGGAGCGCGTCGCTGGACGCGGATCATTGTCCGCTGCGGAGCCGGCCCGACGCTCGACGGCGCCGGGCTCCGGCTCGGCCGCGGCTTCCGTCTCGGCTGCGGAGCCGCCCCGACGCACCACGGCGCCCGGCTCCGGTTGGGTCGCGCCCTGTCGGGCCGCGACCGCGGCGGTGGGAACGGGCTGTGCCGTGACCTGCGCCTGGGCGGGCAACGTCCCCGCGTTGGCCGATGGCGTCATCAGTTCCCAGACAAGGGGAGTGCTGATGGCCAGCACGAGGCCGACCACCAGCACCGTCCGGGCGAGCCGCTCAGGACCGCGCACGGGCGTAGGCCAGGCGGCCACCCGCCGCCAGCGCGCTGGCCGCGGCAGCGGCGGTCAACGCGATCAGCCACGTCGGCATGGCGTCGTCAGCCATCCCGCCGGTGCCGGCGGGCACGCCGCCCGGGTTCGAGTGCAGTCCGGAGATGGTCTGCACGAGGATGTCGAGGCTGTCCTCATCGAGCGAGCCGATGGCGTACACGATGGTGTTGGTGCCCTCCTCGAGCGTCAGGTCGGTCGGACCGAGCACCGGGTCGGTGGTGCCCTCGGGCGCCACGGCAGCCTCGTAGGTGCCGGCTGGCACCTCGGTGACCGCCTCGTTGGGGTTGGTCAGCCCGGACACCAGAGCCGAGCCGTCCGCGAGGATGTCGACCGCGGGTGCGGCCGCGGTGTGGCGCACCGTCAAGCGCGCGTCACCGGCGCCGACGTTGCTGGTGTCGTTGGCGAACGCGGAGAGCGTCGGCTGGCCGTCGGCGTCCAGGTGCGCGACGAGCGAGGCGTTGGTCCCTGCCTCCACGGTCGCAGAACCGGAGATCGCCGGTTCGGACCCGGGGTCCTCGCCTGCGGGTCGGATCTCCACGTCGTAGTCACCGGCGGGCAGCTCGAGCGGATCGGTGACCGTTCCCGGCTCGAAGTCCTCCAGGGTCGGGTCGCCGTTGACGTAGACGTCGACGGTCAGGCCGGGCACGCCATGGACGACCGTGACGGTCCCGGTGTCGGACTGCGCGCTTGCTGGACCGGCGAACGCGGCGACGAACAGCGCGGCGACGAACAGGGTGGTGATCGCGCGGCGCCGGGTCCTACCCTCGCGTCGGCGACCAGCGGTGCTGACATTCATGACTGGATCCTTGTGTAGGTTCTGTCTAAGGTTTGGCCAAGGTACGCCGTACCGGGGCGCCTGTCAACCTTCCGTGGAGATTTTCGTACAATGTTTGTACAGTGTTGCCATGAGTGGCGGATACCTACGAATCGGCGAGTTCAGCCATCGCGTTGCAGTGAGCCCCGAGCGCCTTCGTGCGTGGGAGAAGCGCTACGACCTGCTGACACCGGACCGGTCGCCGGGCGGGTTCCGGCTCTACTCAGACGCCGACGTCGCCCGTGTGGAGCGGATGCTCGCCCACCTCGAGCGCGGCGCCTCCGCAGCCCAGGCGGCTCGGCTGGCGTCAGAGCCGCCCGCGGTCACCGAGCCATCCGCCGTCGGACCGGTGCGGTTGGACGGCGAGGTCGCGCGTTTGCGTTCGAGCCTGGACGCGTTCGACGACGCCGGCGCACATGGGGTGCTCGACGAGTTGCTGGCGACCTTCGCGCTCGAGACCGTCCTTCAGGATGTGATCCTTCCGTACCTGCGTGACGTCGGCGACCGCTGGCTGTCCGGCGACGTCACGGTGGGCCAGGAGCACTTCGCGTCCAACCTGCTTCGCGCGCGGCTGCTGAGCCTGGCGCAGGGCTGGGGGCAGGGGGCCGGCCCACGTGCCGTGCTGGCGGCACCGCCGGGCGATCAGCACGACCTCGGGCTCATCATGTGCGGTCTCAGCATGTGGCGGCAGGGACTCCGGGTGATCTTCCTCGGAGCCGACAGCCCGATCGACACGCTCATCACGACCGTGCGTACGGTCAGGCCGGCCCTGGTCCTGCTGTCCGCGGCCGACCCGGCTGCGCTCGACGCGGTCGGCGACTCGCTGCGCGAGCTGAGCGCCCACGTGCCGCTGTACCTGGGCGCCGGAGGTGCATCACCACAGCTCGCCGACGACCTCGGCGCGACGTACGTCGAGGGTGATCCGGTCAGTGTTGGCATCGAGCTCGCACACTCGGCCATCGCCACCCGCGCATAGTTGCGGACTCTGGGTTCTGCGGGCCTGCGTCGCGATTGTGGTGGTGGCGATCAGCGCGGGCGGATCGACGTCGCGCGCCGGTGCGCCACCGATCCGCTGCATCCACGCACGACTGTTGGTTGGTATCACCACCGGCCGCATGAGTACGGTGTCTGCCATGGGACGGGTCCCACTGACCGCCGCAGGACGCCGAACTCGTGGGAAGGGTGGTAGGGGTCGTGATCGTCGAGCGGACCGTTACGCCTTTCGGCAGCTGGGCGTCGACGCTCGACCGCGGCCGCGGTGACTACGGTCGCGAAGCCGCCGCGGCGCCCGCAGGTGCACGTGCGCCTGACGGGTCAACCGCGGTCCCGTACCGCGCGACGGAACCCGTGCGGTGCACCCGTGTCGCGCTCGATGTGCCGGAGCCAGACGGCCAGGAGGGCCAGGGCGACTCCCAGGTAGATGACGCCCGCAGGCACCCACATGATGACGCCGGCGAGCTGCTGGTCCGCGAGGGGATCCAGCCCCCACGGCTGCGTCGTCGTCGCGTAGCTGGCGTACCAGGGCGTGCGGGCGAAGGTCATGATGACCGAGAGGAACACGCTCTGCATCGCCATGGCGAACACGAGCAGAATGCCGAGTCCGTGTGGGACGCGTGCTGCGCCACCGCGGACGCCGATGATCACGCGCCAGAACCAGAGGCCCGTGACCAGGAAGGTCGCGTGCTCGAGGACGTGCAGCCACTCGTTCGCGACGGCCGCATCGTAGAGGACCGACGCGTGCCACAGCCACACGACGGCCACGTGGAGCAGCCACACGGTGACGGGCGCGGCGGCCACGCGCAAGCTGCGTTCGGCCGGCCGCAGCCGATGGCGCACGCGGCTGGTGGCCCGCCGCACGGCGAGCGGGCTCCCGCGCAGCAGCGCGCTGGACGGCGCGCTGAGCGCCAGCAGCGGCGCCGCGACGAGGATCACCACGACGTGCTGGACCATGTGCGCTGACGCCAGCGCCGCGCCGAGCGCGTCCAGGGGCGACACGAGCGCAACAGCCAGCGCCAGCAGCGCGCCGGCGAAGCAGCGCGCCCGCCGGACGTCGGCGGGGCGGCGACCACCGGTGGGTCGACCCCGGTGGTAGGCCAGCCAGGCCAGCACCAGTCCGGTCAGCAGCAGCGGGGACAGGTTCCACGCGGTCCACAGGTCGTGAGGCTGCGGTGGCTGGCCCGCATGGGCGAGCACCGCGGTCAGCATGGCGGCAGCACCAGGGCGGGCAGGCCGACGAACAACACCGACAGCAACGACACCACCGCCAACAGGAAGCCGGCGAAGGCCAGTGCGCCGCCGATCTCGGGGTCGTCGGACTCCGGGACGTCGTCGGCGTGGTCGGCGGGCATCGGGTGGCGGTCGGCCTGCCAGCGCTGGAATTCCCACCAGGCGACCGCGGCGCACGCCACGGTCGCGACGGCGGTCGCGACGAGCGTGACCACGGTCGGCACGGGCGGGTCGAACAGCCGCAGTCCGGTGCCGCCCCCGGTGCAGCCTGCCTCCGCGACGACGTAGACGACGATGAAGTGGGCGAACCACACGACCGGCCCTGCGACGAACAGCGCCAGGGCTCGACGGGTGCGCGGCGGTGCCGCGATATCGACCGCCATGGGCGTGCCGTGCCGCGACGTCGTCGACCCGACGTCGGGTCCGTCGGTCCGTTCGTCGCGTGTGCCGTCGCCGCTCATGTGAGGTACGGCCCCAGGTAGATCGTCCCGAACCCGATCAGCCACACGACGACCGCGGCGACCTGGAACCGCACGACGTTGAGGACGGGCGCGTAGCGGCGGCGCGTGTACTCACCGTGCCAGGCCCAGTAGGTCATCATCGCGACCATGAGGGAGGCGGCGGCCGTCACGACCAGGATGAAGCCGGTCAGCGTGTGGACCACCGATCCGTACGCGTGCGCGTTCCCGCTGATGCCCATGGCGGCGACGTCGCGGAACCCGACGACGGCTGCGGCGGCTGTGAGCACGAGCGTCGCGGCGAGGCCGCCGAGGAAGCCGCGGCGATCGTCATCGCGCAGCCGCGCCAGCGCGCGGGCGATCGCCACGCCGCTGGCGGCCATCAACGCGGCAGCGACCGCGCCGCCGACGAGGCCGGGGTCCGCGATCCCCGGCGGTGGCCACACGGGGTTCTCGAGCCGCAGGTAGAAGTAGGCCAGCAGCATGGTCGCGAACGCGATGGCGACGAACAGGATGGCCAGCCCCATGCCCCAGGCGGCGACGACGACGCTGCCCGCAGCGTTGACCGGCACACCGGTGTCGTCCTCGAAGTCGGCCTCCTCGTCCTCGGTCATCGGTGCCGGATCGGGCCAGTTCCACCCGATGACCGACACGACGACCACGACGGCACCGACGGCGGCCCCCCAGCGCAGCTTGGTGAGCTCGGCGAGGAAGATCACGACGATGCCGAGCGCGGCGACGAGCGGCCACAACGACGGGCCCGCCACACGGAAGACCTCCTGGGGACGCCCGTCCGCGGTGCCGACGATCGCGGCGGCGCGCCACCGCAGCGGCCACTGCGCCAGCGCGTTGACGAACCGCTCGAGGTCGGCGGGGCCGCGGTGCAGGTCGTCCTGGTCCCACAGCGGGTGCCGGCTGCGCACGATCGGCAGCACCGACCATCCGTGCTCGGCGGGCGGGGAGGCCACCGCCCACTCCAGCGAGTCGCTGCCCCACGGGTTGGCGCCGGCCTCCTCGCCGTGGCGGTAGCTGCGGAACACGTTCCACACGAAGACCGCGATGCCCGGGATGATGACGAACACACCGATCGTCGACAGCAGGTTGTAGATGTCCCAGCCCAGCCCTGACTCGTAGGTGTAGACGCGGCGGGGCATGCCCATCAGCCCCACCTGGTGCATCGGGAAGAACGTGAGGTTCGTTCCGATGAACAGCAGCCAGAAGTTCCAGCGGCCGAGCCGCTCGTTGAGCATTCGGCCGGTGAACTTGGGAAACCAGTAGTAGACACCCGCGAAGATCGGAAACGCCACGCCACCGATCAGCACGTAGTGGAGGTGACCGACGACGAAGTAGCTGTCGTGAGCCTGCAGGTCGAAGGGCACGGCGGCCGTCATGATGCCGGTGATCCCGCCGATGACGAAGATCACCAGAAAGCCGACGACGAAGTAGAACGGCGTCTTCCACTGCGGCCTGCCCAGCCAGATCGTCGACACCCACGCGACGATCTGCACGCCGGCCGGGATGCCGATGGCCATGCTGGCGCCGGAGAAGAAGCTCAGGATCAAGGGGTCGAGGCCCACGGCGAACATGTGGTGGGCCCACAGGCCGAACGACAGGAAGCCGATGGCGACGAACGAGCCGACGATCCACGTGTAGCCGGCGATCCGCCGCTGCGTGAGCGCCGTCACGATCATCGACACGACCCCCGTCGCGGGCACGAACTGGATGTACACCTCGGGGTGCCCGAAGATCCAGAAGATGTGCTGCCACAGCAACGAGCTGCCGCCACGATCGACCGTGAAGAAGTGGGTGCCGAACCCGCGGTCGAGCTCCAGCAGCAGATCACCGACGATCAGTGGTGTGAAGCCGAACAGGATCATGAACGCCATGACCAGCAACGCCCATGCGAACAGGGGCATGCGCGTCAGCGTCATCCCGGGCGCGCGCATCTTGAGCACCCCGATGATGATCTCCATGGCCGCCGCGATGGCGCCGATCTCCGCGACGGTCAGCCCGATGATCCAGAAATCGATCGCGCGGTCCGGTGAGAACTCGGGGCCGCTGAGCGGGGTGTAGGCGAACCACCCGGCGTCGGGGACCAGCTGGAACAGGGCGCTGCTGTAGTACAGCAGCCCACCCAGCAGGAACGTCCAGTAGCCCAGCGCGCCGAGCCGGGGGAACGGCATCTCCCGCGTCCCCAGGATCAACGGCAGGATCATGATCGCGAAGCCCTCGAAGATCGGCAGGATGACGAGGAACATCGTCACCGAGCCGTGGTTGGTGAACAGCTCGTTGTACAGCTGGGGGCTGATCAGCTGCTGCTCGGGGAACGCGAGCTGGATCCGCATGACGAACGAGTCGAAGCTGCCGCCGAGGATGAGGAAGAAGAACCCGGTCAGCATCAGGCGCAGACCGATCATGTCGTTCTGCACGCCGGTCAGCTGTCCCCACAACCCGCTCGGGTCCGCCCACAGCCGGTCGAGGTCTTCGTGGGTCGCGGTCCGCTTTGCCGTCGGCGTCGAACGGCCGCCCGGATCGTCGGGGGAGTCGCTCACCGCTCAGCCCCCCGGCGGGCCACCGCGGCCTGTTGTCCGTCACCGATCGGTACGGCCGCCGTGGTCCGCTGGTCGGCGAGCCATTCGTCGAATTGCCCGGCGGACTCGGCGACGACGGTCAGCTGCATGGTCGTGTGCTCGAGTCCGCAGAACTCCGCGCACCGGCTGACGTACTCACCCGGCTCGTCGGCACGCAGCACGAGCGTGTTCACGCCGTCGGGCAGCATGTCCATCTTCCCGCCGAGCTCTGGGACCCAGAAGCTGTGGATGACGTCCGCGGAGGTGAGCCGCAGCGCGACCGTGCGTCCGACCGGGATGTGCAGCTCGTTGGTGGTCGTCACATCGTGGTCGGGATAGGACACCTCGTACGACCATTGCTGGCCGACGACGTCGACGACGAGCGCGTCCGGCGGCGCCGCGTCCGCCATGACCCGCATCGCCTGGATGGTGGCCCCGAAGACCACCGCGATGATCACGAGCGGACCGACCACCCCCCAGCCGATCAGCCATCGACCGGTGCGGCCGGAAGCGTCAGCCTGGTCCCCGTCGCCGGTCTCGTCGGACGGACGGCGGAACAGCCCGATGCCGAGCATCACGGCGAAGACGACGAACACGACGACACCCAGCGCAAGCATCAGCCACCACAGGTCGGCCATCGCCTCTGCGACCGGGCCCTGAGGATCGAGGCTCCCGCCTGGACTCACGTGTACGGACCCACGTCGCGATCGGGGGGCCTGTGGACGGCCGCCGACGCGGCGGCGAGGTCGATCACCCTGCAGGCCACGTGGTGGTCCCCCTCTCGCACGCGGACGTCATGACGGGAGAGCCGAGATCCTACCGGGTGGCCGTCAACACGGACAAGCACCATCGGTTCGCGGGACGTCGGTGTGGCCCTGGCGATCAGTGACAGGTCCAGGCGGCAGCGTGTGGGCTGGGAGGAAGGCGACGTACCCGTCGACGGTCCGCCGTGAGAACGGTGTGCAATCCGCCCGATTTCGGCATGCTGGCGCGCTACATCGTGCGTCCCGAAGATCATCCGGCGGACAAGATCGTGTTCGCGTTGCACGGGTGCGGCTGCAGGCCACCTACGCGCTGATCCGCACCGACGGCAACAAGGGGCTGTTCCAACTGATGCACCATCGCTGACGTGAGCAACTGCACCAGCCGAATCGCCGGTCGATGCATGGCGTGCTCAGGCGGCCGACCACCCGACCCATCGTGTCACCGAGATGACGATCAGCGGTCCGTGCGGCGACGTGTCAGCGTATGCCGCGTAGCGGGCGGCCAGCAGCGCGAACGCCGGATGCGAGGGGTCGGGCCTGTCGACGACGGCCGCGTCGCCGTCGGCTCGGACCCACCACAGGCCCGACCAGTCGTCGTCGTAGTGGTCAACGAGTAGCGTGCACCGTGGTTGTGCGGCCAGGTTCTGCAGTCGTTGGAGGCGGGTCGTTCGTTTGGGCTTGGCGTCGACCGCCGTGTAGATGACGTCGTCGTCGACCGCAAAGGTCACGGGGACCAGGTGCGGCGTCCCGTCCGTGCGGACGGTCCCGAGGCGCGCGACGCGTGCGGCTGCGAAGCGGCGCCGTGCGTGGTGGTTGTCCATGACGTGAGTCTGCCCCTCCTGGTTCCGGAGGCCGCCCACGACCTGCGCTGCACGCTCGAGGCGGCGCGCTCGAGGCGGACGATGTGATTGGTGGCCTTGGTCGTCTCGTCTGTCGGGGCCGAACGAGTTGTCCGGGGTGGCGCCCCGCCAAGCTGGACATCGCATTCGCCTTGATGGTCAGCATGACGAGATCTGCAGTGCGAGCCATGTCACCTGGAGGTTGGTCGCGCGGCGCCCGAGCGCGATGTCGTTGTGCATGATCGCGCCAGTGTGGTCGCCTACAGGCGGGCCCGGTCGAGGCGGGCGATGAGGTTGCGCCGACGCTTGTACGTCGTACGGACATCGGCCACCAGCCCGTTGAAGGCATCGGTGTCATCGGTCGCCGCGTACAGCGGGCGCATCGTCTTGAGCAGCCGCACGACGTCGTCGTAGGCGCGGTTGTCTGCGGGCTCCAGCGCGCGTTCGAGGTGTCGCCGGTAGACCCCGAGCGCGTCGGTGGGATGGTCGGTGCCACGGGCGGCCGCGACATGCAGCCACAGACCGTCGTTGCAGCCGAAGCGCTGCGCGGCGGCCCACGCCGCGTCAGCGTCGCCTTCCCACAGCAGGATCTCCACCAGCACCGACCCGTCCGCGCGGGACCACGGCGATGTGCGCTGCGGTGTCTCGTGGCGACGGTGCGCGATCTGCTCGCGCAGTGTCTTCAGCGCGGACGCGCGCTCGTTCGGCCACCGCCCGACGGCGTCGGCGTGGTCCTTCAGGCGTCGGTAGCGCGCCAGCGATGGTCCGCCGCGGAACAGCTCCCGGTCGGCGACCACCGCGTCGTCGTGGCGGCCGTTGTCGGCGTGGATGTCACCGATCAGCTCGGTCAGCCGCGACTCGGCTGGGAACGCATCGCGGCCACGCTGCGCCCAGTCGAGCGCGAGGTCGTCGCGACCGTGGTTGCGGCACGCCGTGGCGATCCGTACGAACGCATGCCCGGATGCCTGGTCGCGCGCCATTACCTCCAGCAGCTCGTCGATCCCGCCGGTCGCCTCGGCGAGCTCCTCCATCACCCTGGTGATCGCAAACCGGTCGTGATGGCGGGCGCGCGGGTCGTCGCCCGGACCGATCGCAGGGATCTGCGCCCACCGTTGCTCGGCCAGCGTCCGGTAGGCCGCCAGGCCCGTGTCGCCGAGCACCGACGCGTAGTCGCCGATCGCGTCGAGGAACCCGTCCAGCTCCCAGCTGGTCGCCCAGCGCAGCAGCCGTCCGGCCAGCGCGACGGGGTCGGGTGGCGCGTCCTGGCATGCGCGCAGGTGCAGGTCGGCGGCGGTCTCGAACAGTCCGTACAGGTGCCCGTCGGAGTCGTCGACCGAGCCGACGCTGTCGTTGAGCGACTCCAGGATCGTCTCGGTGAGCTCGACGGCCTCGGCGGCGAACCCGGCACCCAGCAGCTCGCCGACCTCGTCGATCACCGTGTCGACATCGTGCGCCCAGGCGTACGCGTGGCGATAGTGCACGAAGCCGTACCGGTCGTGGTGGCCCATGGCGAACGCGTCGATGATCCGCGCGCGCAGCGCGGACAGCTCGGGCCGCGCGCCGGCGTCGGCGGCGGCGATCAGCGACAGTCGCCGACGGACCTCAGGGTCGCGGGCGGCCTCGGCGACCAGCAGCTCGCGCAGGCGATCCGCCGACTGCTCGCCCAGCCACGCTTCGAGGTCGACCGCGTCGGGATCTTCATGGACAACGTCGACCGCGATGTCGTCGCCGTCCGGCGCGAACGTGCCGGCGATGGCGTCCTCGCCGTCGTTGACGTCGCCGATCAGTTCGACCCCGAGCGCGACCAGGTGCTTGCAGAACTCATCGGCCCCGCCCATCGGGCACGAGCACTCGAAGGCCAGCGTCGACCCGACGGCCTCGACGGTCACGTCGTACGGGCGGGTGCCCTGCACGACCGCTGTTGCCCGGTCACCGGCCACCCGCAGCTCCGTGACGTGCCCGTGCGACGCGTAGTCCACGCCGCGCATGTAGATCAGCCAGCCCGCATGCGCCTCCAGCAGATCTCGGTCCAGGGCATCGACGAGCCCGCCGCTCGCGTCTGCGGCCGCGGTGGTCCCGCCGGTACGGTCGAGCGCGACCTCGATTGTCACGGGGACCACACGCGCGCCAGGCGCATCAGCGCGTCTCCGGTATCGTCACGCCGGCCTGGGCGGCCGTGTGGCGGACGCTCCACCCCAGCGAGTCAGCGGCGTCCTCGGGCGGACCCCACGCGAATACGATGTCGGGGTCGGTGCGCTCGGCCAGCTCATCGAGGCCGGTGAGCACGGCCGTCGCGTAGCGCCGGGCCGCGTCCGTGAACCCCAACCTGCCCCGGCGCGAGATCTGTGCGAGGAACGGCTCGAGCGCCTCCTCGAGCAGCTCCCATGCTGCCTCGTTCTCGTCGACGTAGCCCCGCCCCCGCCGCGGCCCCATCCGCTGGCCGATGCGCCCCAGCTCCATGCCGCGGTAGGCCGCAACGACCTGGTCGGCGACGGCGTCCTCGTCGACGGCGTCCAGCGCCTTGCGGGCCAACGCCTCCGCTGTCGGCCGGAGCCCGGGCTGCAACGCCAGCAGGCCGGCGAGCACCCGCGAGCGTTCAACCGGCTCGAGCCCGCCGAGGACGTCCGTCACTGCCAGGTTGACCCCCATGGACACCCCCTCACTGGGACGATGCGCGCCCACCTCGACCGTGGCCACCGTCCCCGGTTCGTTCGTCGAGGCGGGATCATAGGGTCTGTCTCCCGGTCCCGGCCGGCATTCGGTCACATCTGCATCCCGGCTCGCGTCGTTGCAGCTCGCGCGAATACGACCCGCTATGCGTCGCTCACTGCGCCTTGCGAGCCGGGCGCAGCTGCACCCTCGGTGCACGACCGGTCCGAGAGACAGACCCTAGTCGCGCAGGCAAGCCCGGGACGCCCCTCACACCCCTCGTCACCCGGCTCTGCTCCGGCTGCGGTGGGAGCCCATCGGCGCGAGCTCGCAGCGCGATGCGTCCCGCGGCCACGGTGGCGCCCGCCTTCGACGCGCCTGTTCCGGTCCGCGCAACGGTGTCGGCCATCTCACTGCTCGCCCGCGCGGCGCTCCTCGATGGCGTCGGTCAGTTCGCGGACGGCCTGGGCGGCCCGCCACAGGTGGTCCTCGGGGTGGATCCACCCACCCGTGTGCTCGCGACGCCAGTCGCGGTCGTGGCAACTGTCGAGCACGGTGGCCAGATGTCGTCGGAACTCGGCGAGCTCCGTGGCCAGCTGCTCCGTGTCAACCGGCACCGCCGCGTCTCCCAGTGTCGGGTCACCATGGCGCAGCCGGTCGATCGCATCGCGATCGGTGCCGGAAGTCGACCAGACCCGGATCATGCGGCGCATCCGCCGGTCGTACGCGGGTCGCCCGCGGGTCGCACGAACCCAGGCGACCGGCAGCTTGGTCAGCCGCACGCGATCGGCGATCCAGTCACCGGCGGGATCGCGCGCGCCAGGTGCCCTCGTCGGTCGGTACGTCGAGCACGAGCGCGACGTCGAGCTGTCGATCCGGTCGACCGGCTCGAGGATGGCGCCGCCGACCCAGACCTCGAGCAGCGGGATGTCGAGTCCGTGCGAGTTGAGCCGGTGGATGTCGCTGGCGGCGTCGACCATGCCCTCCACCTGGCCGACGGCCGTCGAGCGACGCATCCGCTGATCGGTCATGATGAGATCTCCTGCGGTCGGCGTTCGATCATTGAACCCTCGGGCCGCCCCGCCGTGTCACTGATCATCGCAACGGTGTGGGGCTCGTCCACATGCCGGGTCCGCGGATCACGCTGCGGGATCCGCGATCTGGCAGACTGCCGCGATGGGCAGGAACAACAAGAAGCGTCGGGCGGCCAAGAAGCGGCAGCGAGCCAGACGCGCCGGCGGCCGCGGCCGCCGGCGCGCGACGCAGCAGCCCGATGTCCGATCACTGCTGCTGGTTGCAGTCGAGGCGTGGGAGCACGCTCCGGACGCCCACGACGAAGCCGTCGACCTGCTCCTGGAGCTGGCAGCTGGCGGTGTCGCCGTGGCCGGCACCGTGGCGCACGGCATCGAGCAGGCACTCGACCGGCTGTGGCGGGACGGGTGGACGCCGACCGACGTCGCTCATGTCACCGCCCGTCGCCTGACCGGCGCCCATCGCGACATCGTCAGCCACGCCGTCGTCGCGGACGGGCGCGAGCGTGCCACGTCGGGTACGCCACCGCACGAAAGGTGGCAGATCCAGCTCGACACGCTGGCGGACGGTCTGCTCGACACGCAGACGCGATCGCCGGTAGACGACGTCCGGCTGCTCGTACCGGTGCTCGCCCTGCTGCTGCGCCTGCCGGCGATCCCGGCGGTCATGCCAGCTCCCGACGCGTCGGCCACGGTCGATCAGGCCGCGGCGACGCGCATGGACCAGCGGATGCTCGCGCGTGTCCGCGGGCTCCTCGCCAAGGCCGAGTCGACCCCCTTCGACGAGGAGGCCGAGGCGTTGACGGCGAAGGCGCAGGAGTTGATCACCCGTCACGCGATCGCCGACGCCCTGCTGCACGCAGAGGACGAGATGGGCGAGCCGTCGATCCGTCGTGTCCCGGTCGACAACCCCTACCCCGACGCGAAGGCCGCGCTGCTGTCGGCGATCGCTGAGGCGAACCGGTGCGAGGCGGTGCACTCGCCGGACATGGGGTGGGTCACGCTGTGCGGGTTCGACGGTGATCTGGACGCGGTCGAGTTGCTCGGCGCGTCGTTGCTCGCGCAGGCGACCGGCGCGATGGCCACGCAGGGCTCCCGTCGCGATCGCCACGGCAGGTCGATCACGCGCTCGTTCCGCCGCGCGTTCCTGTACGGGTTCGCCAGCCGCATCGGCGAGCGGTTGCGGCACGCCGCCGAGCAACAGGTGCACGACGAGGCCGATCAGGACCGGCTGCTGCCCGTGCTCGCGGCACGCGATACCCGGGTCGCCGACGCCGTCGCGGCCGCGTTCCCCGAGCTCGATCGCCGACCGCTTTCACTCAGCAATCCGTCGGGGTGGGTCGCCGGCCACGTGGCCGCCGATCTCGCCGACCTCAGCGGGCACCGTCAGCGCGTCGACGACCACGCGTCCTGACGGCTGCGTCCTTTCGCTGTCCCACGCTCGGCTTCGCGTCCGACGCCCCGGCTTCGCGTCCGACACCCAGCCATCAGATCACCAGCCACCGCCCCTGGGACCGACGCTCTCGAGGCTCGTCCCGATGCGGTCGATCCCACCGCCCGGGCCGAACTTCCGCGCGACGAGGGGTGTCGAATCCTCCCGCCGTGGGTGCAGTGCGGCTGGTGAATCGCTGCGCGTAGTGGGCCCGGCCTCGAGCGCGTGAGGCGCGGTCAGGACACTGTGCGTACGCTCACGCTGACCGCACGGTACCCGCTGACAACGGAGCCGCTGATGGGCACTCGTACGACGACCGTCGTGTCCGCCGCGTCCGCGCTGAGCGCCGGCACCATCGTGGCGGTGTCCACAGTCCTGATGGAGATCTCGTTCGCGGCGCTGGTGTTCGCCGGACCGCTGGAACCGTTCATCGCGGCGGGAATCGGCTACTTCCTGTTCGCCACCGTCGTCGTCAGTCTCACGGTAGCGCTGACCAGCGCGCTTCCCAACAGCATCGGCGTCGCCCAGGACACGCCGGCAGTCATCCTGGCCGTCGGCACCGCCGCCATCGCTGCGATCCTGGTCCAGGAGGGGGACGCCGAGTCGGCGCTGCCCACGGTGGTCGCGACGATCGGCGTCACCTCGCTCACGACCGGCGCGGCGTTCCTGGCACTCGGCCGGCTTCGGCTGGCCAACCTCGTGCGGTACGTGCCGTTCCCAGTGGTGGGCGGATTCCTGGCGGGCACCGGCTGGCTGCTCACCGACGGCGCCGTCAACGTGATGACCGGCAGCCGGATCACGTTCGCGGCGCTTCCCACGTTGTTCGACGGCGCTGTGCTCGCGCAGTGGCTTCCGGGCCTCGCGCTCGCGGTCGTGGCCCTGCTCGTGCTGCGCCGCACCAGTCACCCGCTGGCGCTGCCTGGATTGCTGCTCGGCGCGACTGCTGTCTTCCATGTCGTGCTGCGACTCGCGGGCATGTCCGAGACGACGGCACGGGCCGACGGGTGGCTGCTCGGCCCGTTCCCCACGGAGACGCTGTGGCATCTGCCGACCGCTGCGATGTTCCAACAGGTGCGTTGGGACACCATCCTCGCGCAGAGCGGCACGCTGGGCATCGTCGTGCTGATCTCGCTGCTGGCGTACCTGCTGAACGCGACCGGCCTCGAACTGGTGATGCAACGCGACGTGCGACTGAACCGCGAGATGCAGCTGGTCGGGGTCGCGAACGTGCTCGGCGGGCTCGGGGGCGGCCCTGTCGGGTACCAGGCGCTGAGCCTGTCGGCGCTGTCGTACCGCATGACACCGGACGTGCGCCTCACGGGGGTGGTCGTATCGGCGCTGTGCGGCCTCGTGCTGCTCGGTGGCTCCACCGCCCTGGCGCAGCTGCCGACGTTCGTGCCGGGTGGGATTCTGCTGTACCTCGGACTGGACTTCCTCGTCGCCTGGCTCTACGACGCCCGCCATCGCCTGTCGCGCGGCGAGTACGCGATCGTGATGGTGATCACTGTCGTGATGGCTGTGTTCGGGGCGTTGGAGGGCGTCGCGCTCGGGATCTTCCTGGCGATGGTGCTGTTCATCGTCGAGTACAGCCGCGGCGCTCCGATCCGACGGACGTACTCGGGGAGCGAGTTCACGAGCAACGTCGATCGTCCGCCCGCCGAACGGCGGGCGCTGCACGCATCCGGGCAGCACGTGCGCATCTTCGAGCTCCAGCAGCACCTCTTCTTCGGCACCGCCCACCGGCTGCTCGAAGCGGTGCGCGAACGCGTTGTCGGCACCGACCATGGTCCGCGCTTCGTGGTGCTCGATTTTCGACACGTCACAGGGCTCGATGCCTCGGTGGCGTCGAGCTTCGCCAAGATCGGCCAGCTCGCCGAAACCCGAGGGTTCACACTCGTGCTGACGGGCCCGTCGGTGCACACGACGCAGCTGCTGCACTCCTCCGGTCTCGTTGACGCCCGTGAGACTGCCGTACGCGTGTTCAGTGACCTCGACCACGGCGTGGAATGGTGCGAGGATCAGGTCCTCATGACCGTGGACGCCGGCAGCAGCGTCGCGGCCCCGGCCGACGAGGGCGACGGAACGCTCGGCGGTCTGCGCGAGTACATGGCGTCCCGGTCGCTGCCCGCAGGCGCGCGACTGATCGAGCAGGGACAGTCGCCCGAGGGGCTGTACTACCTGGACGCCGGTCTGCTGACCGCGCAGGTGGAGCACGCCGATGGCAGCATCGTCAGGCTGCGCAAGATGCGACCCGGCGTGTTCGTCGGGGAGCTCAGCCTGTATGCCGGCGCCCGGGCGTCGGCGTCGGTGGTGGCCGATGAGCCGAGCACGGTGCTGTTCCTGTCGGGTGAGGATCTCGAACTCCTGGATCGTGACGATCCAGCCATGGCCGTCGCGTTCCACCGGCACATCGCGGCGCTGACGAGCGAGCGCCTGCTCGACGCGACAACGTCGACCCACCACACACCGCTGTGACCGGCGATCGGCTGAGCGCGCGACGAACGGTGCAGCCGAGCGTCGGCTCGGTGCCTGGCTGCTCCAGCAGGCGCTGTACCGCGTCATCGAAGCGGACCGCCACCTCGCCATCCGCGCGGTCGTTGTCCACACAGGCCTGTTGGTCGTCGTTGGGCGCGGTCGGTCACGTGCGTGGAAGCTGTCCCCACGCAGGTCACGCTCACCTGGAAGTGGGTACGGTCCTCAACGACCCGGCAAGGAGTCTCCGATGAGCGACGTCATCTCTTCCCTCGGCGACGACGCCGAGGACCTGCTCTCCTACGAATGCAAGACCGTGCCCAAAGAGGATCTGTACCTCCCGGGCGGCGACTTCGTGGGCCGTGTGGTGGCCGAGTCCGACCGTTCTCCGGCGGTGCTGCGCAACCTGCAGTCGTTGTTCGACCACGGGCGGCTCGCCGGCACCGGGTACGTCTCGATCCTGCCCGTCGACCAGGGCATCGAGCACTCCGCGGCGGCGTCGTTCGCCCCGAACCCGCAGTACTTCGATCCGCGGCACATCGTCGAGCTGGCGATCGACGGCGGCTGCAACGCCGTGGCGACCACCGTCGGCGTGCTTGGCTCGGTCGCGCGCCGCTTCGCGCACCGCATCCCGTTCATCGCCAAGCTCAACCACAACGAGCTCCTGACCTACCCAAACTCCCATGACCAGGTGATGTTCGGGTCCGCCGCGCAGGCGTTCGATCTCGGCGCGGTGGGCGTGGGCGCCACCGTCTACTTCGGCGCCGAGGAGTCGATGCGCCAGCTGCAGGAGGTCCGCGACGCCTTCCAGCACGCACACGAGCTGGGCATGTTCACGGTGCTGTGGTGCTACCTGCGCAACAGCGCCTTCAAGGTCGACGGCACCGACTACCACACCGCGGCCGATCTGACCGGCCAGGCCAACCACCTCGGCGTCACGATCGAGGCGGACATCGTCAAGCAGAAGCAGCCCGAGACCAACGGTGGCTACCGGGCCATCGACGGCTACGGCCGCACCGACGACCTGGTGTACGAGAAGCTGACGACCGACCACCCGATCGACCTGACCCGCTGGCAGGTCGTCAACTGCTACATGGGCCGCTCCGGCCTCATCAACTCGGGCGGCGCCTCGTCGGGGGCGTCCGACCGCGCCGACGCGATCCGCACCGCCGTGATCAACAAGCGCGCGGGCGGCACCGGCCTGATCTCCGGCCGCAAGGCGTTCCAGCGACCGACGGCCGAGGGCATCGATCTGCTCAACGCCATCCAGGACGTGTACCTGTCGGACGAGGTGACCGTGGCCTGACGTTCGCCGGACCTCGGCGCCTCGCCATCGACCGACCGAGCACAGCGACGATTGGCTGGCGGCCTCGTTGAGACCGGTGCCGCCCTGGCGCCGCGGTGATCTTCGTCGAGATCGACTGGTGGCGATTGCTGAGCGGGGTGGGGCCGATTCAACGTACCGGACGGTTGCCAGTGGTCGGCTCGCTGCTCGGGGCTGCGGCGCGTGTCCACTGTCCACAGCCACCGAACTCCGTGGCTGGCATGGCCACGTCGCGCAGCGGATGCTGCGGGCACGCCCGTCTGGAAGGACCGCCATGCCCCGCACCCCTCGGAACCTCGGCGACAGCCTCGTCGCACTCACCGAGCAGCTCCCGACCGCCGCCGTCGACGAGATCTGGACCACTGAGCGGGATCATCCTGCCGAGGCCGCGGCCGACACGCCGTTCCTCGTGCGGATGCGGGCGCTGCTCGGGGCGATCCACGCCGAGGGACCGATCGAGGTGGCGCAGGCACGGCGCATCCTGCGTGAGGCGGCGCCGATGGGGCACCTGTTGGCAGGACCTCCCGAGCTGTTCGAGTTCGCGCTGTTGCGTGCCGCGTTGCACCGCGACCTGCTGCGCTGCACAGAGGCCGAGGAGGGAATGCCGGCGCTGTGGTCTACGACGGCGGCGGTGGATCGTGGCCGGCAGGCGCACGAGGTCGTCGGGCACCCGCTCGCCGCGGTCGTCGAGCCGTGGATCGACGAGATGATGCGCGATCCCGTAGCCGATTTCGACTGCGATCCACGGTTGTCCGGGCGGTGGATCAGTGTGCCGTTCCTGCTCGTGCAGCTGGTCGCCACCGCCGGTGAGGTCGACCTCGCAGAGGTTGCGCGGGCGCTCAGTCGCGAGGCCGGCGCTCGCACGCGTGGCGTGCGCCTGCACTGGCCACTGTCACACGGAGTCATCGTGCTGGTGATCGGGCTGTGCGTCGAGTTCGGTGTGGTGACGTGGAACGGTGACATGCGGACGTTGGGACGGGCGAAGATCTCCCCGTTGGGGATGTTGGCGCAGCTCGCCCTGCGTGCGCACATTGAGGGAGAGCTGCCTCCCGGTTTCGCGGAGGCGTACAACCAGGCGACGATGCCCGCGCACACGTGGAACTGACCGTCCGCCGCCGGCCTCGAGCCTTGCGGACCGTGACCGGCATGCCCGATCCGTTGACAACCGCGGCCATGTCTGGCTCCGCGCCCGGCAGTCCGCGGGCGCCAGCGCGAGCACCACCGCCAGCCCGGTGAACCCGCACACCACCCCTACTCTCGTCCTGGACGTCGCCGCCCTCAGCGCCACGGCGTCGTCGCCGGATGCGATGTCCCGCGCCGCCGCCGCGGACGCGCGCGCTCGGTGGCGCATGCTGGAGGCGTGAGCGACGCGCAGGAGTCGACGGTGGGTGCGCCGGGCGGGCGGTTCGTCATCCAGGAGCACCACGCGCGCAGTCACCACTTCGATCTCCGGCTGGAGCGTGATGGGGTGCTGGCGTCGTGGGCGGTGCCCAAGGGCATGCCGACCGATCCGACCGCCGATCGCTTGGCCGTTGCGGTCCCCGACCATTCGCTGGACCACCTCGACGTCGAGGACCTGCGCCCCGTCGACGGCGGGCAGCCCGGCGCGGTGGTCAAGCGCATCTGGGACCGCGGTCGCTACACCGTTCGTCGCGGCGACGATCCGGCGAACAAGATCGTCTTCACGTTGCACGGGAGGCGGGTGCACGCCACATACGCGCTGATCCGCACCGACGGCGACAACTGGTTGCTCCACCTCATGCACAACAACTGAGGGGAGCCGCGACGCTGGCGGCCTCCTTCCGGATGTCCACACCCTGCAACGTCGCGAGCCCGGGCTCCCGTAGAGTGACGCCTGGTCGTGCTATCCGGCGGGGGTCGTCACGGAGGGAGTCGTTTGCTGCACATCCACCGCGCCGAGCGCGCCGACCAGCTGGTCGGTGCCCTCGCCGACGTGCTGCGGGAGCCGCTCGCCGATCCGCTGGCGACCGAGGTCGTTGCGGTGCCGTCGCAGGGGATCGAGCGGTGGATCTCACAGGAGCTGTCGCGGCGGCTCGGTGGCGGGGCGCTCGGCGCCGATGGGGTGTGCGCGAACGTCGCGTTCCCGTTCCCGGGACGCCTCATCCGCAACGCGGTCGCGGCCGGCAGTGGCATCGATCCCGAGGACGACCCGTGGCTGCCCGGCCCGCTGACCTGGCCGTTGCTGGCGATCGTCGACGAGGACCCCAAGGCGCCCATGCTCGGGCCGCTGCGGGCCCACGTCGGCGCCCCACGCGGTGATGTGGACGACATCGACCCGTCCCGCCGCCTCAGCGCGGTCCGCCACCTCGCCGACCTGTTCGACACGTACGGCGTCCACCGCCCCGAGATGGTCGTCCGGTGGCGCGAGGGCGTCGATGTCGGCCCGGACGGGACCCCGCTGTCGTCCCGCCACCGTTGGCAGCCGGCGCTGTGGCGCGCGGTCCGCGAGCGGATCGATCTGCCCAGCTTCGCCGAGCGCCGCGCGTCCGCGATCGACGCGCTCTGCGGCGACGGCGACCTGCTCGATCTGCCGCCTCGCCTGGCGATGTTCGGGCTCACGACGCTGCCCGCGACCTACCTGCGCGTGATCGCGGCGATCGGTGCGCACCGCGACGTTCACCTGTTGCTGCTGCACCCGTCCCACGACCTGTGGGACCGCGTGGCCGCGGCCGTCGCCGTCGACCTGCCGGACCACCCGGCGACCAGCGCGCTGCCGCTGCGCGACGACGATCCGACCGCCGTGCTGCCCCGTAACCCTTTGCTGCGCTCGTGGGGGCGCGACATCCGCGAGTTGCAGCTCACCGCGCCATTGGCGGCCGCCACGCTGACCCACCACGACGTCGACGAACCGGCTGACGACGCCGACCGGACGTTGCTGCAGCGACTGCAGCACGATGTGCGCGCAGACCGTCACCCCGGGCCCCGTACCGCGGACGACAGACCCCGCCTGTCTCCCGATGACCGGTCGGTCCAGGTCCACGACTGCCACGGTCGGCTGCGCCAGGTCGAGGTGCTACGCGACGCGATCCTGCACCTGCTGGCCGACGACCCGACGATCGAGCTGCGCGACATCATCGTGATGTGCCCCGACATCGAGGTCTTTGCACCGCTCGTCACCGCGGTGTTCGGTGCCGAGGCGGTGACCGCCGACCACCGCGCCGACGCCGACGCTCATGCGCCGGACGCCCCGCCACCGCTGCGTGTGCGTCTCGCCGACCGCGCGCTGCGGCGCACCAACCCGGTCCTCGAGGTCATCTCACGGGTGCTGGAGCTCATCGACGCGCGGATGACCGCATCCGAGGTGCTCGACCTCGTCGCCCGACCACCGGTCCGGGGGCGGTTCGGCTTCACCGACGACGACCTCGACGCACTCGAGACGTGGATCGGCGACCTGCAGATCCGGTGGGGCTTCGACGCCGACCACCGCCGGCGCCACGGGCTCCCCCCGCTGGATGCGCATACGTGGGCGGCGGGCATGCGCAGGCTCCTGCTCGGTGCCGCGATGGCCGACGAGGACCTCCGACTGGTCGGCGGGGTCGCCCCGTACGACGGGCTCGAAGGCCACGCCACCGACCTTGCGGGGCGCCTGGCCGAGCTGGTCGCGCGGCTCGACGCCACCGTCGGCGACCTGGCGGGAGCGCGTCCGATCGACGCGTGGCGTGACGCGATCGTCGCGGCGGCCGACCGCCTGACCGCGACGTCGGCCGACGACGTCTGGCAGCGCCTCCAGCTGCACCGCATCCTCGTCGACCTCGTCGACGAGGCGACCACCGGCGGCGGGACCTGCCCGGTCGACCTCAGCCTGGCGGAGCTACGGGTCGTGCTGGCTGCACAGCTGGCCGGCCGGCCGTCGATCACGAGCCACCGCACCGGCGACCTGACGTTCTCGACGCTCGTGCCGATGCGTTCGGTCCCGCACAGGGTGGTGTGCCTGTTGGGCATGGACGACGGCGTGTTTCCCCGTTCGACCGTCCCCGACAGCGACGACCTGCTCGGACTCGCGCCCCGCGTCGGCGACCGCGACCCGCGCTCAGAGGACCGCCAGCTGCTGCTCGACGCCCTGATGGCCGCCACCGACACCCTGGTGGTCACCTACGCGGGACGGGACGTGCGCACCAACGAGGACCGCCAGCCCGCGGTACCGGTGGACGAGCTGCTCGACATGCTCGACCGCACCGTCGCGGTCGACGATGGTCGCCCCCGCGACCACGTCATCACCCGTCACCCGCTGGCCGACCACGACCCCCGCAACTTCGTGATCGAAGACGCCAGATCGTCGGTCGCCCCGTGGGGGTTCGACACCGCCGCACTCGCCGCCGCCCGCGCCCGGGTGGGGGAGCGGACACCGCCACGCCCGTTCATCGACACGCCGCTTCCGGACCCGCCCGGCGACACGATCGCGCTCGAGGACCTCGTCGACTTCCTGACCCACCCCGCGCGGGCGTTCGTGCGCCGACGTCTCGGGTTGTCGCTGCCCGGCGACGACGCAGAACCGACCAGCGAAGCCATCCCGTCCACGCTGCGGGGCCTCGACGCCTGGCGGGTCGGCGACGCCATCGTGCAGGCGTGGCTCGACGGCGAGGACGCCGCACGCGCGGTCGAGGTCGTACGGGCCAGAGGTCTCGTGCCGCCGGGCGACCTCGCGACCGCCGACATGCAGACGGTCACCGAGCGCGCCCGACGCATCATCTCGCTGTGCGAGCGGATCGGCATCGAACCCGCCACGCCGCGTGTCGGCCGGGACGTCGACGTCACGCTGCCCGATGGACGTCGGCTGACGGGCACCGTCGCCGACACGGTCGCGGCGGGGGTGCTGTCGGTCGGCTACTCGAAGGTCTCGCCGAAGCGTCGCCTCGCGACCTGGGCGCAGTGGCTGGCGCTCGTCGTCTTCGACCCGACGACCCGGTGGAAGGCCGTCACCGTCGGACGTCACGCGTGGAGGTCCAACCAGGCCCAGGCCGGGGTGCTCGAACCCGTGCGCCTGCCATCGGACGACCACGGCGCGACCGCTCTCCACCTCCTGCAGCGACTCGTCGATCTGTTCGACCGGGGCATGCGCGCGCCGATCCCGCTGTACTGCGACAGCTCCGCCAAGTCCGCTGAGCAACGCCGGCGGGGCGAGCCGCCGACGAAGTTCGTCGACAAGGAGTGGGAGACCACCAGCTACGCACCGTTCCCGCGCGAGGACGTCGACCCCTACCACCTGCTCGTCCTGGGTGGGCAGATCCCGACCGAGGCGCTGTTCGCCGAGCGCTGCATCGACGCCGACGAGGCCTCGTGGGTCGACGATGACGACCGCAGACTCGTCGCCTACGCCTGGCGGCTGTGGGAGCCGATCCTCGACACCGAGCAGACGAGAACCCTGTGAGCGCGCCCGTCCTCGACGATCCCGCGCCGTTCGACCTCGCCGGCCCGCTGCCGTCCGGGACGGTCGTGCTCGAAGCGAGTGCCGGCACCGGCAAGACCTACACCATCGCCGGGCTGGCCACCCGCTGGGTCGCCGAGACCGACGCGCGGCTGCCCAGCCTGCTGATCGTCACCTTCACGCGCGCGGCGACAGCGGAGCTGCGTGACCGCGTCCGCGCGCGCCTCGTCGAAGCGGCCGACCACCTCGAGGCCGTGCTCGCCGGTACGGCGACCGACACCGTCGACCCGGTGCTCGTTGGCCTCGCCGACGGCGACGACGCGCGGGTGCGGCTGCGGCACACGCGCCTGGCCCGCGCGCTCATCGACGTCGACGCCGCGACCATCGCGACCATCCACGGCTTCTGCCAGCACGTGCTCGACGGGTTCGGGATCGCCAGCGACCTCGACCGCGACGCCGAGCTGGTCGACGACCTGTACGACCTTGTCGAGGAGGTCGTCGACGACCTGCTCGTGTCCACCTACGTCGAACAGACCGACCACCCGCGCATCCAGCGCACCGCGCTCGTCGAGCTCGGGCGCGCCGTCGTCGGCAACCCGGGCACCCGCCTGGCGCCCCGCGCGCCCAACGACCCGGAGGCCGGATTCCGGCTGCACCTGGCCACCGAGATCCGCGCCGAGGTCACCCGACGCGCCCGGCAGCGGCGCCTGCTGTCCTACGACGGCCTGCTGACGCAGCTCGACCGCACGCTGCGCGACCACGACCTCGGGCCGGCGGCGCGTGAGGCGCTGCGGCGGCGTTACCACGTCGCGCTGATCGACGAGTTCCAGGACACCGACCCGGTGCAGTGGAGCATCGTGTCACAGGCGTTCGTCGACGCTGACGGTGACGGCAGCAACGGACGGGCGCTGGTGCTCATCGGCGACCCCAAGCAGGCGATCTACGCCTTCCGGGGCGCCGACGTCCACGCCTACCTGCAGGCCTCCCGGCAGGCGCACCGCCGCCATACGCTGGGTACCAGCTGGCGCGCCGACGCCGGGCTGCTCGACGCGTGCGCCGGGCTGTTCGCCGGCGCCACGTTCGGCCACGAGCAGATCCCATTCCGCCCCGTCGGGTGCGCGCCCGGCCACGACGCCCCGCGCCTGGCCGGCGCCCCCGATCCGACGCCGTTGCGGCTGCGGCTGGTGCCACGCCACCCGTCCCTGCCGGTCTGGTCGCGCAACAAGCCGAGCGCGTCGGACGTCCGTGAGCTGATCGCGGCCGACGTCGCCGCCGACATCGTCGGCCTGCTCGACGCCGCACCGCAGCTGGTCGACCGCGACCGGCACGGCGTAGAGACGTCACGCAGCCCGTTGCGTCCCAGAGACGTCGCCGTGCTCGTACGGACCCACAGCGAGGCCGGGCTCGTGCAGCGTGCGCTGGGTGCCGTGGACGTGCCGTCCGTCGTCGGCGGCGCCGGCAGCGTGTTCGCCACGCCCGCCGCGACCGACTGGCGTCGCCTGCTCGACGCGCTCGAACGACCCGCGTCGGCCAACCGCGTGCGCACGCTCGCGCTGACGAACTGGATCGGTTGGACGGCCGACGACCTGGCCCACGCCGAAGAGGCGGCGCTCGACGACCTGCACGAGGCGGTCCACCGCTGGGCGCGGCTGCTCGCCGATCACGGCGTCGCCGTGACGGTCCGCACCGTCGAGCTGGAGCGGGGCGTTGCGCAGCGACTGCTCGCGACCGACACGGGTGAGCGGCTGCTGGCCGATCTCGATCACATCGGCGAGCTCGCCCACGCAGCCGCGGCCGCGGAGCACCTCGGCCCGCCGGGAATCGCCGCGTGGCTGCGCGACCGGATCGCCGAGGCGTCCGACGAGTCGAGCGACGACCGGTTGCGGCGGCTGGAGACCGACCGCGATGCCGTGCAGATCTCGACCATCCACGGCGCGAAGGGGCTGGAGTTTCCGGTCGTGTACTGCCCGTTCCTATGGTCGTCGAGCATCCGCCCCGGCGACACCCCGGTGTTCCACGACGAGCACGGCGGGCGTCATCTCGACGTCGGCGGCGACCACCCCGATCACGCGTCGCACAAGGCGGCCGCCGAACGCGAGCTGCAGGGCGAGGAGCTGCGTCTGATGTACGTCGCGCTGACCCGGGCCAAGCACCAGGTGGTCCTCTGGTACGCCCCCGCAGGCATGCCGGAGTGGTCCGGGCTCGGCCGGCTGCTGCTGTGCCGCAACGGGGACGGCCCCATCACCGACATGGAGGCGCCGATCCCTGACGACGACCAGGCAACCGCAGCTGCAACCCGGCTCGCCGCACGCGCCGACGGGACCATCGCCGTCGAGACGGTGCCCGAGCATCCGTCGAAGGCCGCGTGGCGCACCGACCGCCGCGCCGACGTCAACCTCGACCGCGCGCGGTTCACCCGCAGCCTGGACGATGGGTGGCGCCGCACGTCCTACACCGCGCTCACCCGCCTCGACGACCCCGCCCCACGTGTCGGATCGGAGCCCGAGGAAAGCGTCAAGGACGACGAGACCGCCGGACCCGAGCCGATCGACACGGCCGACGCTGATCCATCCGGATTGCGTGACGTCGCGCTGCCGCTCGCGGACATGCCCGGCGGCACCCATGTCGGCACGTTCGTCCACCGCGTGCTCGAACACACCGATTTCGCCGCCGCCGATCTGTCGTCCGAGCTGGCCGGCGTCATCGATGCCGAGCTGCACCGCACGCGTCTCGACCTCGACCGCGACGCGCTGGCGGCCGGGCTGCACGCCGCGGTGCGGACCCCGCTCGGACCTGCGTTCGGCGACCTGGCGCTGCGGGACGTGACATGGGGCGACCGGCGGGATGAGGTCGGCTTCGAGCTACCGCTCGACGGGCTCGCCGGGGACGACCGCGACACCGGCGCCCCTGCCGCCACGATCGGTGACGTGCTGCGCCTGCTGCGCGACCACCTGCCCGGCGACGATCCACTGGTCGGCTACCCCGACACCGTGCAGGACGTCCTGCTGCCGCGGAGCCTGCGCGGCTACCTCAACGGCGCGATCGACCTGGTGCTCCGGCGTGACGTGGACGGCGCGCCGGTGTTCCACGTCGTGGATTACAAGACCAACTGGCTCGGCACCGTCGGTGTGCCGCTGACCGCGTGGGATTACCGGCCCGCGGCGCTCGTCGGGGCGATGGCGCACGGGCACTACCCGATCCAGGCGCTGCTGTATGCGGTGGCGGTGCACCGCATGCTGCGCTGGCGGCTGCCCGGCTACGACCCCTGCACACACCTTGGGGCCATCGGCTACCTGTTCCTGCGGGGCATGGTCGGTCCGGACGCGCCAGCCCCCGGCGGTATCCCGTGCGGGGTGTTCGCGTGGACGCCCCCGGCGGCACTGGTGGTTGCCGCCAGCGACCTGCTGCACGGAGTGGCGCTGTGAGCGTCGCCTCGGTCCCTGTCGCAGAGAATCACGAACCGTGGGACGCCGGTGACGCCCGCATCGTGGCGGCGCCGCCCGAGGACCTGCGCATCTGGAACCTCGCCGGGATCCTCGGACCCGTCGAGGTCCACGGCGCGCGGACCCTCAGCCATCTCGTCGACGACGACCGGCCTGAGGTGCTCCTGGCCGCCGCGCTGGCCCTGCGCGCCCCGCAGCACGGTCATGTCTGTGTCGAGTTCGGCACCGTTGCCACCACCACGATGATCGCCGAGGACGCTGTCGTGGACCCCGACGACCTTGCGTGGCCCGAGCCCGACGCGTGGCGGAACGTGCTCGCCGACAGCCCACTGGTCCGGGTGCGCCCCGAGGGCACGCCGAGCCGTGAGGAGCTCGAGCCCGAGCAGGACAGACCGCTGGTCCTGGTCGGGGACCGCCTTTACCTCGACCGTTACTGGCGCTACGAGCGACGGGTCGCAGCAGTGCTTGCGGCACGGGCACAACGGGTCGTCGACGCCGACCCCGCCCGGGTGCGCGAGGTCCTCGAGCGGCTGACGCCGCCATCGGACGAACGCCCCGACCGGCAGCGCCTCGCCGTGGCGACCGCCCTGCGCCGTCACCTGACCGTCATCGCCGGCGGTCCTGGCACGGGCAAGACCCACACGGTCGCGCGTCTGCTCGCCGCGGTCCACGAGCTCGCCGACGGTGACTGGCCGCAGGTCGCACTCGCGGCGCCGACCGGGAAGGCGGCCGACCGCCTGACCGCGGCGCTCCGCGACGCGGCGGCAGACCCGCAGCTCGCGGTCAGCTCCGAGGTGCGGGGGCGGTTGCGGACCGTGGAGGGTTCGACGCTGCATCGTCTGCTGGGCTGGCGGCCGGGGAGTGCGACGCGGTTCCGTCATGATCGCAGCCACCGGCTGCCCCATGAGCTGGTGATCGTCGACGAGACGTCGATGGTCGATCTGCCGCTGATGTCCAAGCTCGTCGAGGCGCTGCGCCCCGACGCCCGGCTCGTGCTCGTCGGTGACCCCGACCAGCTCGCGTCGGTCGAGGCCGGGGCGGTGCTGGCCGACATCATCGGTCCGGTCGGCGACGAGCTGCGCATGTCCGACGAGCACCGCAGGGCGCTCACGGCGATGACCGGCGAGCCGCTCGGCGATGCTTCTGCCGGCGGGCTGCCGCCGGCCGGGGCGTCGGTCGATGCGGTGGAGGACGACGTGGTTGACGACGTGGCGGGTGGTGTACCGGGTGGTGCATCGGATGGGCCAACGGCGCCGCCCGCGGCGCGGCGGTGCGGTGACGGCGTCAGTGTCCGCCCCGCCCGCCCCGGCGGCATCGACGATTCCGTCGTCGTGCTCGGCACCGTCCGCCGGTTCGCCGCCGGCTCCGGAATAGCCCGATTGGCGGGTGCCATCCACGCGGGCGACGGCGACGAGGTCCTCGACGTGCTGCGGTTGGAGGCACCCGACGTGACCTGGATCGAGGCGACCGGTGAGGCCACCGACCGCCGTGATCTGACTGACGTCCGTGAACGCGTCGTTGACGTGGGTCGCAACGTCATCGCGGCGGCGCGCGCAGGCGATGCCGCCAGGGCGCTCGACGCCCTCGATCGGGTCCGGATCCTGACCGCGCACCGCCACGGCGCCGTCGGCGTCGACCGCTGGGTGCCGCTCGTCGAGCGCTGGCTGACCCGCGGGGTCGACCAGTACGACCCGGCAGGACGGTTCCCCGTCGGCCGTCCCGTGATGGTGACCCGCAACGACCCGCACCTGCGGCTGTTCAACGGCGATGTGGGTGTCGTCGTGCGATCGGGCGACGCGGTCGCGGTGGGCTTCCGCGGCGGCGACGGCGTCCGCCGGTTCGCGCCCAGCCGGCTCGAGGACATCGAGATCGTCCACGCCATGACCATCCACAAGAGCCAAGGCTCACAGTTCGGCCATGTCGTGATCGTGCTGCCCGAGGCGACCTCGCAGATCCTGACCCGCGAACTGCTCTACACCGCCGTCACGCGGGCGCAGCGGGGCGTGACGGTGATCGGCACCGCGGACGCGGTGAGAGCCGCGGTCGACCGCCGCGTGGCGCGGGCGTCGGGGTTGCGTGGGACGCTGTGGCGGGACGTGGGCTAGATCATGCACAGGCGCCTGCATCACGATGGATGATGACGTTGTCGCCGAGCTTGATCGGCGGGCCGGGCGTGGGCGGCGCAGCGCCGCGACGCCCGCCGGGCGGGATGACGTGGCGCGGGTGCTGCTGGACTCGCCGGTGTTGATCGACGCGCTACGCGGACGTCCCGCCGCCGATCGGTGCGGCAGGTGCGTCGGGTCGGTGATGAGTCGTGGGTCTGTGCGATCGGCGTCGAGGAGATCTGGCGCGGCGCACGTCCCGAAGAGCATGCGACCATCCGCAGGCTGTTCCGCGGCGTGCGATGTGCACCGCGGGGGCGTGGCCGAGGGCGAGCGGGCTGGACAATGGCGTCGGGAGCCGGCTGCGTCGGGGGTGACCGTGCACCCGTGACGACGATGAACATGACCACGACTGCCACGCACGCCGCACCACGTGGGCCGCAACGAGGCCGCCCCCACGTTCTCTGCCGAGGGTGTTCATCGCCCGGACATGTGCATGCTATGCTCATGCTCATGGCTACGCTGACGAGGCGACTGCAGGTCCTGATCGACGAGCGCCGCTTTGCGCAGCTCGAGCACATCGCGCGTGAGCGCGGCACGACAGTCGCGGCGCTCGTGCGCGAGGCACTCGACCAGGTCTATGCCCAGCAGCCGATGTCCCACCGAACGGCCGTGGAGCGGTTCCTGGCACGCGAACCGATCGACGTCGGCTCGTGGGACGACGCGAAACGTGCGATCGAGGACGGCATGGATCGCGGCGCGTGACGCGCGTCCTCGTCGACACCAACGTCTTCCTGTACGCCCGCGGCAGAGCCCACGACTACCGGGAGCCGTGCCGAGCGGTCCTACGAGCAGCCGCCGCGGGGTCGATCCGGCTCGAGGCCAGTGTGGAGGTCGTGCAGGAGTTCGCGCATGTCCTCATTCGTCGTGGCGTCGACCGGTCGTCGGCCGTCGCCCAGGCACAGGAGGTCAACGCGCAGTGCCTTCTGCACGCCTTCGATGAGGACGTGCTGACACGGGCGCTGACCCTCGTCGCCGACTACTCGACGCTTGGCATGCGTGACGCAGTCCACGCCGCAACCGCGCTCGGCGCGGACATCGCGCAGGTGGTCAGTGCGGATCGCATCTTCGATGGTGTCGAGGGCATCACGAGAGTCGACCCACTCGATCCTGGCGCGCCGTGGAACCTGACGGGGCGATCAGTCGACGTGTGAGCTCGCAACGACCATCGGTACGACGTTGCCACTGCTCCCACGCGACGGGTGACGGATGTTCGGCGCGCGAGTGTCGCCCCCCGTCCGCGCGGCGACGACCGTCCGTTGCGTCTACGCCCCGTCGAGGTCGGTGAGCAGGTCTGCCAGTACGTGCTCCTCCTCGACCTTGCGCGCGGACGCCTGCATCCGCGTGGTCAGCGCAGGATCCCACGACGCGGTGACAGGCCGCCCCGACAGCACCGCACCCAGATCGGCGGCGACCGCCGTCGCGTAGTCGGCGGCGCAGAACCGCCACGGCGTGACCGGCAGGCGCCGCATCAGGCCGTTGGCGATCACCACGCCCGGCCAGTCGGTGGTAGCGCAGCTCGGCGCCGGCCGCCGCGAGCTGCCGTAGTGGGATGACGCGGCGGCGAACAGCGGCACGGTCACCGCCAGCACGCGCTCGCCGCCCGACGCCGGGCCGGTCGCGTGCCGCCACTGCCCGTCGACGCGGCGTTCGATGACGAACCGGTGCCAGCGCCGGTAGTCCAGCGCCGCGGCGAGGTGGTCGCGCCACGTCCCCGCGTCGTCGGCGGCGACGGCCGCGGCGGCGATCGTCGCACCCAGCGGCGTTCGAGGCCGGCCCCGATCTGCTGCGGACGTGACCCCGACGTCCGCGGGCGATCGGGCCCGAGCCGGAGGACCTTGGCACCCGACGTAGGAGTAGCCTGGGCGATGGTGAGGTCGCGCGCCGGCGTCGTGCGTCTGCGCGTGCGGGAGGGTGAAGTGAGCGACGTATACACGACCTGGACCCGTCTGCGGGAGTCGATGGGCCAGCTCGGCGCCGCCCTCCCCGGACCTGTCGAGGGTCTCGCGTTGCTGCAGAACGCGGCGTTCGTCGACGGTGACCTTCCATCGAAGACCAAGGAGTTGATCGCGGTCGCCGTGTCGGTCGCGCTGCCCGAGGACCGGCTGATCCCCGTGCACGTCCATGACGCGATGTCCACCGGCGCCACCGAGCAGGAGATCATGGAGGCGGTGGCCGTCGCGATCCTGATGGGCGGTGCGACGGCGGCCGTGCGCGCCACCGGGGTGCTCGATGCGATCGACGCGTTCCGTGATGGCGGAACGATGGCACGACACGCCACCATGCGCGCCGCTGCGGAGAGGGCGGGGCTGGGCCACATGTTCTACGGCCAGGACGGCGACGATGCCGGACTGGGCTGAGGGATGTCGGCCGGGCGCAGCTGGAAGAAGGCACCCGCCCCAACGGCCAGGTGAACCACGTCCGTGTGGCGGGTACATCGAAATCGTGCGGCTCGATCGCCGACGTCACCGGATCCAGCGGCCGCAGAGGTCACAGCCGGCGCGCGATCGATAGCGGCCAACGGGGGGACACGTGACGGACACCGACAGGCTCACGGCCGACTACACCGCACTTGAGGCCGCAACAGGGGCCGTGGTCCTCGCACGCCGACGGCTGCGAGCCGTGCGCCGTGCGCGCATGCTCGGCGGCGCCGGGAAGGCGGACGTCGTACTCGCCAAGCAGTCGCTCGGTGCAGCCCGCGCCGAACTGGCCGCGTGCCGCGCCGGCGCCGGCTGGAGGGTCCGGAGGCCGAAGCGCCGATTCCGACGACTGTCAGCGACGACGGGGGGAGTCCGCATGCTGCGGTCTCGTGCCACAGCGGCGACGAGCTCCCGTGCTCTGATGGTGGCCAGCATGGCGACGTTGGCCGTTGTTCTGCTCGTCGCGCAGTGGCCGATGCGGGGGCCTCGTCTGTTGGGTCCCGGTGGATACATGGCTCATGCTGGAGATGTGCTGTTGATGGCGGCGACGGCCATCGCGGCGGTCGCTGTGCTGAGGTGGAAGTCCTAGCTCGCTCACTGGTACGCGACTGCGTGGCGAGCAGCAGGGTGCGCGCCCCCTCGACGCCAGCGAGGTCACGACGCGCTGACCAACTCGATCAGGTGCCCGTCGGGGTCGGCGACGTAGGCGGTGCGCTGGCCCCAGGGCCGGTCGTGCGGCGCCGTGACGGCGTCGGCGCCGGCCGCCACGAGCTCGGCGTAGGCCGCGTCGACATCGTCGACCTTGAAGCCCAACTCGAAGCCGGGCGCGTCCGGGCGTGGGGGATGCAGGGCATCGACACGCAACGTCGTGGCCATCGCCTCACGCTCGTACAGCGACATCCGGGTCACCCCGGTCGAGAACTGCGCGTAAGGTCCTGACCGGTGGCCGAGTGGCAGCCCCAGCACGTCGGCGTAGAAGCGCACCGACCGATCGAGGTCGGCCACGATGAGGACGATGTAGTCGGGCGCTGACAGCTGCACGTTTCAGCAGCCTACGCGCGTCGGCCGTGCCCGACGGGCTGCTCGAGGAGCGTGCGCACCGGCGCGACACTGCGGCCGGCCCGTCCGGCGTCCACAGCCACCCGGGTCGCAGGCCGGACCCGTGGCATCATGAGCCCGGTCTGTCGGACGCCTGTCGTGCGGTGTCCCGACGAGAGGGCGATGTGTGAGAGTGGGAGTTCCGCGAGAGCGGGGTCCGGGTGAGCGGCGCGTCGCGCTCACGCCGATGGCTGCGTCCTCGCTGATCGCACGCGACGTCGAAGTGGTGGTCGAAGCCGACGCCGGTGCGCTCGCGGGTCACCTCGATGGCGCCTACACGGCGGTCGGCGCCGAGATCGTCTCCGGTGAGCGCGAGGCGTGGGACGCCGACCTGGTCATCCGCATCGGCCAGCCCATGCCGTCGGAGATCGAGCGATTACCGCAGGGCGGCGCGATCGTGGGGTTCCTCGCGCCGTTCTCGTCGACCGACATCCTGTGGCGCCTCCACGAGCGGCACGCATCCGCACTCGCGTTCGAGGCACTCCCACGGGTCACGGCCGCCCAGGCGATGGACGCGTTGTCCTCCCAGGCGACCGTGGCCGGCTACGCCGCCGTGCTCGAGGCCGCCTCCGCGTCGCCGAAGTTCTTCCCGATGCTCACGACCGCGGCCGGGACCGTGCCACCCGCCAAGGTACTGGTGCTGGGCGCAGGCGTCGCCGGGCTGCAGGCGATCGCGACCGCCCGTCGGCTCGGTGCGGTCGTGTCCGCCTACGACGTGCGACCCGAGGCGGCGGAGCAGATCGAGAGCCTCGGCGCGCGCGCTGTCCGCCTGGAGGTCGAGGTTGAGGCCGCGAAGGGTTACGCCCGGGAGTTGGCGGAGGATCAGCAGACCCGCCAGCTCGAGTTGCTCACACCCCACGTCGCCGATGCCGACGTGGTGGTCACGACGGCCGCCGTGCCGGGGCGGACGGCGCCCATCCTGATCACGCACGAGATGGTCCACCGGATGCGGGCGGGGGCGGTGATCGTCGACACCGCCGTCGTGTCGGGAGGCAACTGCGAGGTGACCTACGCCGGCGAACGGCGCGTGCACGGCAACGGGGTGATCATCTGTGGTCCCACCGACCTGCCCAGCCGCGTCGCCGCGGACGCGAGCCAGATGTACTCCCGCAACGTGCTCGCGCTGCTGCAGCGGGTGATCGTGGAAGGCGAGCTCGTGATCGACCTGGACGACGACATCGTCTCGGGCGCGTGCGTCACCCACCGTGGCGAGGTGCGCCACGAGCTGTCGCGACGACTTCTCAGCGGCTCGGCGTCCGACGCGTCGGAACTGGAGGGTTGATGTGGCACCTGACCTGATCACCAGCCTCACGGTGTTCGTCCTCGCGACGTTCGTGGGCTTCGAAGTCATCGCAAAGGTGCCGCCGACGCTGCACACACCGCTGATGTCGGGTGCGAACGCCATCTCCGGCATCACCCTGATCGGTGCGATCACCGCGGCGGGCATCGAGCAGGAGACTCTCGCCATCGTGCTGGGCACCTTCGCGGTGTTCGTCGCGACGGTCAACGTCGTCGGCGGATTCCTGGTGACCGACCGGATGCTGCAGATGTTCCGCACCGAACGGCGGCGTTGACATGCTGCCACTGCTGTATCTCGCGTGTGCGGCGGCGTTCATCATCGGACTCAAGATGCTGTCGTCGCCTCGGACGGCCCGCAGCGGCAACATCCTCGCGGGGCTGGGCATGCTCGCCGCTGTCGTCCTGACGCTGTGGTACTCCGACATCGTCAACTGGACCGCGATCGTGGCCGCGGCGGCCGCTGGCGCGGCGGTCGGTGTCGTGTGGGCGCGCATGGTCGCCATGACCGCGATGCCCCAGATGGTCGCGGCGCTCAACGGCTTCGGCGGCGCAGCGTCGGCGCTGGTGGCCGCTGCCGAGCTGACGGTCCGGGACCCAGGACTCCTGCGCTTCGACGTGCAGGTGACTGCGCTGCTGGCCCTCGTCATCGGCGCCGCGACCTTCTCGGGAAGCTTCGTCGCGTTCGGCAAGCTTCAGGGCCTGGTCTCCGGACGTGCGCTCGTGTACCGGGGGCAGGTCGTGGTGAGCGTCGTGATCACGCTGGTGGCGGCCACGGCCGGGCTGGCGGCGTTGACGACCGGGCGAGTACTGCCGTACTGGGTGGCGGCCGGGGTCGCCCTGGTGATCGGCGTGCTGATGGTGCTGCCGATCGGCGGGGCCGACATGCCGGTGGTCGTGTCGCTGCTGAACTCGCTGTCCGGTCTGGCCGCCGCCGGCACCGGCTTCGCGATCCAGAACAGCGCGCTGATCATCGGCGGGGCGCTGGTCGGCTCCGCTGGGTTCATCCTCACCGTGCAGATGTGCGACGCGATGAACCGCTCGTTGCTGCAGGTGCTCTTCGGGGCGTTCACCTCGCCGGCCGCCGCGGTTGCGGCCGACACGGGCGATCGGGCCGTGAAGAGCGCCACCCGTGAGGACGTGGCGATTGCGGTGGCCTACGCCGACCGGGTCCTGATCGTGCCCGGCTACGGCCTCGCCGTCGCGCAGGCGCAGCACGACGTCCAGAAGCTCGCCCGCGAACTGGAGGCACGGGGCGTCGACGTCGCGTACGCCATCCATCCGGTGGCGGGACGGATGCCCGGGCACATGAACGTCCTGCTCGCCGAGGCCGACGTCGCCTACGAGAAGCTGCTCGACCTCGAAGAGGCGAACCAGCGCGCCACGCTCACCGACGTCGTGCTCGTCCTGGGGGCCAACGACGTGGTCAACCCATCCGCGCGGGACGATCCGAGCAGCTCGATCTACGGGATGCCGATCATCGAGGTCGATCGCGCGAAGACCGTGGTGGTCGTCAAGCGCAGCCTCGCGCCGGGCTACGCCGGGATCGACAACCCGCTGTTCTACGCGGACGGGACGATGATGTTCTTCGGCGACGCCAAGGAGGCGCTGCAGACCATCACCGACTCGCTGTCGCTGGTCTGAACCACGCCACTGCCGCTCGTCGCGCTGGCCAAGGCACCCGTGCGCAGGCGGTTGTGCGTTGACGTCCCCGCGTTCGGGAATGCCATGCCGGCCCGAGCCGCCCGGACGCAGTGACGAGAGGCCTGTCGCAACGGCTCAAGCTCGTCCCGATGCGGCCATCGCATTGTGGCGGTCGACGCGTCGGCCACCCTGGCGGCCGCGGCACACCAGGCGGACCCGGCGACTCAGATCGCGGTCGCCGCCGCCGCCATGCCGTTCCGCGACGGTGTCGCCGACCTGGCGGTGGCGTTCATGTCCTTCCAGGACGTCGAACATCTCCGCCGCGCGGGTCGTGACGCGGCGCGGGTGCTGTGACCTGGTGGGTGCCTGTGCCCCGCGATCGTCCACCGACTGAACTCCCCGGGACCGTTCGTCGGCGACGCTGCGGACAGCCGGTTCGTGATCGACGGCAGCTACGTCCGTCGGCCTGCACCGTCATCTACGTCGTGTCGGGGTGGGGACGGCAGGCGTAGCGGTAGTGGAACCTGCGCGCCTCGGCGGTGACGCGGGCGGCGCGACAGCTGTCCCGTCGCCGGACCACTTCAGACGTGCTGGCCGTCGGCGGTCGGAATGATGCGCGTGTCACAACCGCGGGGGTCTCGCGAGAAGTTGGCGGCGGGGGCGGATGACGAGGACGACGCGGTCGTGGCGGGGCATGCCGTAGCCGTCGCCGCCGTGGCGCCGGGCGACCGTGTTGATGTGCTGCCATGCCTGTTCGCCATCGATGGTGTCGACGACGTCGCCGCGGACCTCGGCGTATTGGAACGGGTTGTCGCGGTTCCACACCGCGATCGTGATGCGCGCGTCGCGAGCGACGTTGCGCCGCTTCTGTGTTGAAGCGGGGGTGTTGACCAGCAGGTGGGTGCCGTCGGTGTCGATCCACGTCAGCTGGTTCTGGGGTTGGCCGTCGGGCAGCAGCGTTGCGACGGCAGCGAAGTTCCGGCCGGACGCCAGCGTGCGGACCTCGGCGTGCAGGTCAGGACCGTCGATTGTCTCCATTTGGTTTCACCTCGTGTCATCAGACAGGTCGTCGCAGGGTGGTGCGTGGCCGTCGAGGGCGCGTTGCAGGTTGCGTCGGACGCGGTCGAGCAGATCCGACAGCGTCTCGCGGTCGGCGGCGCCAAGGCCAGCAAGTGCCGTCGTCTCGAGCTCGTCCCAGGCCCGGTGCACCTTTGGACGGGCCGCTGCTCCCGCGGCGGTCAGCCACACCCGCTGGATGCGGCCGTCGAACGCGTCGGCGCGGCGCTCGACGAAGCCGGCCCGCTCGAGGCGCTGGACCATCCGCGAGATCGTCGGCGCCTCCACACCGGCCCGCACCGCGATCTCAGTCTGGGCCAATCCGTCGTGGCGCCAGAGCTGCTCGAGCAGGAACTCCTGACCGGGGTGGACGCCGACCTGCGCCAGCAGCCGCTGAGCCAGGATGCGGTGTCGCATGCCGACCTGGGCGATGCGGAACCCGACGGTGTCGAAGATGCCGGTCACCCGGTGACCAGCGCCCGTCGCAACGGCAGGAGGATCGCCCCGCCGACCGCGACGTGCAGGACGGCCAGGGCGACGATGTCGGAGCCGGCGAGTCCGAGTGTCACCAGGGGCATGATCGACAGCCCGAGCACGGTCAGTGCCGTGACGGTGAACACCGTAGCGGCCGCTTGTGACAGGAACCGTTCGAGGATCCAGGCGAGGATCGTGGCCGCGACCGCGACAGCGACCGTGAAGCCGATGGCCAGGGGCAGCTGCAGCGGCTCGAGCACCGTGCTGCCCGGACGTGAGGGAATGGCCATCGCCACGCCGACCGAACGGGCGCCGAGGTAGGCGACGAGTGCGGCGGAGACGGCGAATGCCGCCGCGACCATGCCGCTGCGCGGGACGGATGTGACAGTCGATGACGAGGACGCCGCGGTCATGACCGCTCCTTGCGTCGAGTTGGTTGTGCGGCTAACCATATCCGCGCGTTCCTTAGCCGGCTCTTGAAATCTCGAAGACCAGCTCGGACAGCCGGCGCGGGGACGAGCGCGAGGAGCGCGCGCGCCACACCGCCCCGAGCAGGTTGCGGCCCGTGCAGTTCGGAGGCGGGCCCTCGAGGACGAGCACAGCGGCAGGAGCAGACCCGTCGCCAGCGCCGCGACCACCAGAGGCTGCACGGCGCCTGCCGTGGCGGCCACGCCGGCGGGGAGGCGGTGGGCCGCGACGAACAGCAGCACCTGGAACACCCCGATCTTGAGCGCAGCCGGGACGGCGGTGCGCCATCACCGACGTCGTCTCAGACCGACGGTGAGCACCGAATCGGCGATCTGCCGTACGGCACGGGCGCGAGGTCACGGCGCCGGGGCGCTGTCGTCCAGGCTCTCGGCCTCACCCGATCCGTCGGTCGGCGCCGTCGCCGGCGAGCCGCCACCGTCAGCCGCCGCTGCGACGGGTGGCGCCGCCTCCGCCCCCGCCCGCCTTGTGCCGGCCTTCAGACCCGTGTCGCGACGGGCGGCGCGCACCGCCTGCGAGATGCTGTGCCAGATGTGGTCCTCACCCAGTCGCTCGATGAAGCCGGCTCGTGTGAGCACGGCGTGCACCGGGTGCAGGACGCGCGCGAGGTACAGCGCGACGTCGCGCCGCTGCAACTCGTCCAGCAGGTGCGTGAGGACGTCGGCGGTCGTGGTGTCCAGTCGCGTGGTCGCCTCGAGGTTGAGAACGAGCGCGCGCGTGTCCGGCCAGTCGTCGAGCTCGGCGAGCAGCCGGTCCTCGATCGCTGTCGCGTTGACCCAGAACAGCGGCGCATCGAGTCTCGCGACGACCACGCCGGACACCGGCTTCCGGTTGGGATGCTTCCGGATGCGACCCCATGCGGCCTTCTCGTCGCTGATCTTGCCGAGCACTTCGATGCGCGGGAATGCGGCACGGTAGATGATCGCGAGCAGCGAGATGGCGATCGCGATCCCCAGGCCCGGCAGCGGACCGAACAGCACCACGCCGGCCGCGGCCACCGTCGCCGCCGCGAAGTCGGCTGTGCGGATGAGCCGGTAGCGGCGCATGGAGCTGACGTCCATCAGGTTCCAGACGGCCGCGACGACGATGGCCGACAGGACCGCGCTGGGGAGGTCCTCGAAGAACCATGCGAGTGCGATGAGCACGATCAACGTGAGCCCGGCAGATGTGATGCCGGTGACCTGGCTGGCGCCGCCGGCCTGGTTCGCCGCCGCCGTCTTGGACAGGCTGCCGGCGACCGCCAGCCCGCCCGAGAGCCCGGATGCGATGTTCGCGCCACCCATGCCGATCAGCTCCCGTTCCGTCTCGACGCGGTAGCCGCCGCGGGATGCGAACAGGCGCGTGGCGGCGAGGCCCTCGGCCAGGGCGACGAGCGCCAGCGAGATCCCGCCCAGGGCGATGGCGCCGAGTTGGGATGGCGATACGAGCGGGATGCCGAACGGTGGCAGCCCGGTGGGCACGTCCCCGATGGTCGCGACACCCCTGCCGACGAGACCTGCGACGCTGGATGCGGCAACGGCGACCACGACGGTGATCAGACCCCACGGGATCCGGGGCGCCAGTCGGGCACCGCCGAACAGCACCAGGACCGCGGTGCCGCCGATGACGGCGGTGAGCGGTTGCGCCTGGTCGATGCGGGCCAGTGTGCGCACCAGCACGCCGAGCAGGTCGCCGGGAGGCTTGTCGATCCCGAGCAACGTCGGCAGCTCACCGATCACGATCGTCAGTGTCAGCCCGAAGACGAAGCCGGTCACGATCGGCTTCGACAGGAACTCCGCGATCCACGCCAGCCGCAACAGCCCGAGGGTGACCAGCACGATCCCTGTGGCGACCGCGAGGGCGGCGGTGACCGCCATCGCCTGGCGCGGATCGCCGTTGCCGAGGTCGGCCACGAGCGAGCCCGACACGATCGCCACCGTCGACGCCGGACCAACCACGAGCTGCGGCGACGATCCGAGGACGGCGTACGCGAGCAGTGCGAGCGGCACGGCATACAGGCCCACCTGCACCGGCACGCCCGCGATCTCCGCGTACCCCAGCGACTGCGGGATGAGCAGGGACGCCACGATCGCGCCCGCAACCACGTCGCCGCGGAGACGCTCCCGGCGGTACGACGGCAACCAGCTGAGGATCGGCAACCAGCGCCGGAGGTGGTGCCAACGGTCCGTCCGGGCCTGCGGGGAGTCGCTCATCTGGCGCTCCTTCCGCCGACTGCCACCCGACGGCCACATCACCGCTACTGCGTGTTCACCTTACCGCAACCCGTTCTGGCGGGGTCCATGGCGCCAGCAAGGCCGCCGTCAAGCTGATGACCGAGGGGCTCCATGCGGAACTGCTCGGCACGAACGTCGGTGTGTCGGTCGTCATGCCCGGTGTCGTGAGAACCGACATCACCGCCCACTCGGGCGTCTCGACTCCAGCGTGCCGGCGCGAGGTTCACACTCACGTGGCGTTTCACTACACTCCACGGCACCCCCCGGCAGAAGGGTGCGTCATGCCACGGTTCATGATGATCTACAAGGGCGACCCGAGGGACACCGCCGACATGTCTGAGCAGGAGCAGCAGGCGGTCATGGCCGCCTGGGGCGCGTGGATGGAGGACGTGGGGTCCGCCCTGGTCGACCTCGGTGCGCCGCTGCGGGCGGCCGCATCAGTTGTCGACGACGGATCCGCAGGAACCCCGGCGCCTCTGAGCGGCTACTCGATCGTCGAGGCCGGGGACATCGCTGCGGCGCAACAACTCGCTGACGGTCACCCCTATCTCAGCGAGGGCAAGGGCGACTTCGCGATCGATCTGTACGAACTGCTGCCCGTGCCCATGTAGCGGTTCGCACGTCGGACGGACATCCCTCCGGCGATGCTGGCTGACCCCACGTGTGGTCGCGGCCGGCAGGTCGTCACCCGCCGCTGCGCAGTCCCGGCGTCGACGTCCGGTCGGTGTGCGGTCGACCCGCGGACAGGAAGAGGGCGGCCGCGATCGCGGTGGCCAGCAGTCCGATTCGACCGAACCCGCCGGCCGCCATGATCGGGCCCGACGTCCCGGCGCCGACCACGCCCGCGAACGCCATGGCGGTGTCGGCGAGCCCCTGCACGCGGGGACGCTGAGCCGGACGCACCGCGCTCGTCAGCAGCGCGCTTCCGCCGATGAACGTGCAGTTCCACCCGAGGCCGAGCACCAGGAGCGCGACGAGCACGGTGACCGTGTCCTGTGGAGCGGCTGTGGCGGCGGCCACGCCCGAGAGACCGATGAGGACCGCGCCCGCGACGATGAGCCGGCGATGACCGAATCGGTCTCCCAACCGCCCCGTCAGTGGCGCCGGTGCGAGCATCGCGCCGATGTGTATGGAGATGATCAATCCGACGATGCCCAGCCGCTCGCTGTGATCGTGCCCGCCCGTCAGATGCAGCGGGATGACGGTCATGAGCATCAGCATCGTGCTGTTGGCCACCACAACCGCAGCGACACCGAGCCGGACCGCGGACTGCCGGAGCAGCATCCGGAGGGGGGTCGGCGTCGTGGTCGGCTCCGCAGCGTGACCGTCCGCCGCGACAGCACTGGCGACGATCAACGGATCTGGCCGTAGGGCCACGGAGATCACGGTGCTGGCGATCGTGAATGCCACGACGGACACCGCGAACGGGCCGGCCAGCGCCGGCAGGCCGATGGCGGCCGCCGCCGAGGTCGCCGGACCGACCATGCCCGGTCCGACCATCGCGGTCACCGCGGTCAAGCTGACCACGATCCCGATCGCGGACCCGCGGCGCTCCGGGCTCGCCAGGTCGGCGGCCGCGAACCGTGCCGCGGAGCTGGCCGCCTCGGCGCCACCGAACAGCAGCATGCCCGCGAGCAGCAGCGGCAGGCTTGACAGCACCGTGGCGGCGATCGCGACGGCCGCACCGGCCGCCCCGATGAGCCAGCCGAGGCGAAGTCCCGGACGCCGACCCGAGCGGCGCATCACCGTCGCGAGCGGTAGCGCGGCCGCGGCGGTACCGGTCAGCGACACAGCCAGCGGGAGCCCGGCCACCGCGTCGCCGCCGAGATCCACGGCGATCAGGCTGCCGACGGTGACGGTGGCGGCCAGGCCCATGCCGCCCGCGATCTGCGCGGTGACGAGCGTGACGATCGTGCGCCGCTGGAGCTGCGCGGTCGGCTCGACGCGGGCACGGACCGCCACGGGTGACACGGTGAGTTGCGCGGTCGACATGGCGTCTCCTGTGGTTGCGTCCACAGGCTCGGCCGCGCGGGTGCCGACGGCATCGGTAGGGCATGCCCAGACCTGCACGCCCGAGCGCAGACGGGCAGGGCAGCCCGGTCGACGGATCCGCTCAGCGGTCGGCAGGTCGCCGGACGTGAGCCATCATCCCGTCCTGTTCGACGCGGCGGTGCGGTGCTTGAACAGGGCCTTGCGGGCCGCCTTGGCGACCGTGCGGTCCGTTGCCCCGGCCAGCGCCTCGAGCACCTGGACGGTGTAGGGGTCGTCGACGCGCCACAGCTGCGCGATGATGGCGGTCTGCTCAGCGACAGGTGTGTCGGCAGCCAGCATCTCAACGACGGCATCGGGACCGCCCGCTGTCAATGCCACCGCCAACGCCTGCACGAACCCCGCCGTGGCGTCCGCAGGGGTGAGCGCGTCCGGCTGCGCGTCACCGCGGGCGACGAGCCATCCCATCGCCCACGGTCGCAGCAGCGGATCGTCCGTCAGGTCCCGTACGACGTCGACCGCGTCGTCCCCGACGACCTCCAACGCCTCGAACGCGAGCGCGCGCCCGTCGGGCGTCGACGCGTGCCGCGCCGCGGCCGCGAGCTCGTGCGCGGCGTCGTCGCGCGCCGTCGCCCATGCCCTCACCTCGGCGTGGATCGCGTCGGTCGGCCGGTCGGCGACGGCGGCCAGCAGCGCGTCGGCCGAGGCGTCCGCCAGCTCGCCGGCGACCGCGACGTCGTAGCCCTGGGCGGTGAGCATCGGCCGCACGAACCAGCGGCCGAGGCCCGTCAGCGCGAGCTCGCCACCGTCGCGTCGCTCGTCGCCCCAATGGTCGCGCGCCACGACGACACCGTCACGTGTTGCGACGCCCAACCAGGCCAACCGGTCGACCAGCCTGCCCACACCGCCGGCGATCACCTCGGGCAGTGATCTACGGACGACATCGGGCATCGCGTCGAGGTCATAGGTTGCACCGAGCTCGTCGACCGCGTCCCTGGCCAGAGCGTCCACGGGCAGCGGCTCACCGGCGCTCGCGGCAACGCCGAGGAGCTCGCCGGCGCCTTCCTCGAGGAACGGGACCCACCAGCGCAGACCATGGCGATCGTCGCGGCCCGCGTCGATCAGCCCGATGTCGAGCATCGCGTCGACCAGGCCGCGCCAGACCGCCAACGGGTCGTCGGCCAGTCCGGCACCGCGTCTGGTACGCAGCACGCGACCCCTGTGCCGGCGCGCGAGCCGCGTGGCGAGCGCCAACCGGAAGACGAGGTCGACGCCGGGCAGCTCGGTGGTGCTGGTGGTCCTGAAGGTCCGATCGCCGATGGTCGGGTCGAACTGGTCGGCGGTGTCGAGCAGCTCGACGAGCACCTTGCCGTCGCCCAGCTTGACGTTGCCCTTCTGCGTCAGCTGGTGACCGTCGTCGCCGACCCAGTCCAGGAACGCTGCGATCTGTCGCATCACGGGGGTCTCGAACGCCGCCACGGCCAGCGTGGCGTCGTCGGGCACCTCCAGGTGCACCACGCCGCGACTCGGCGGGCCGGGGAGCAGCCGGGCGCGCTCGTCGTCGGGCAGCGCGTTGAAGCGTTCGATCCAGGCCTCGACAGCTCCGGGCTCATCGGGATCGACCCCGTCGTCGAGCATGCCGGTGAACAACGACTTGGCCAGCCCGAAGCCGGCGGCGTCGCGCATGCGCTCCGCGAACGACGGGGCGATTCGCGCCAGCTCGTCGTGGAGGCGGGGCAGCGTCTCGCCGTCGTCTGCGAGCAGGCTGCTGTCGTCGAGGAAGGTCAGGAAGCGACCGGCGGCGGGCACGACGTCGTCGAGATCCTCCTCGTCGACGATCGTCTTCCTCGGGAACAGCTCGAGCAGGATCTCACGCAGATCGGCGACCCTCCAGCGGCCGAGGTGACCGTCGAGGTGTCCCCACTTGAAGTCCAGCATCTGATGGGCGACCCAGTCGTCACCGGTGAGGCCCCGCTCCGACAGCCACCGGCGGTGGCCTTCGAGCAGCCAGGCACGGATGTCGTCGAACGCCTCCTCATCGCCGACATCGATGTCGTCGGTGCCGAGGTCGAGGTCGTCGGCTCGGGGGCCCTCGAACCCGTCGATGTCGTCAGCCGCCAGCGCATCCAGAGCGGCGACGTAGCGGTCCGGATCGGCAGGCACCCCGGTCCGTTGTGCCGCCCACAGCTCCTCGGCGACGGCCGCCCCGATCAGGTGCAGGGCCTCATGGCGGTCGTGGCCGGCGGACAGCAGCCGCTCGGCGGCACGCCTGGCCTGCGGCGGATCACCCGACCACAGCTGCGCCGCGACCACCTCGTGGATCGCCAGGTGGAGGCGCGGGCTCATCGGCTCGCCGTCGACGTCGATGTCGTCGTCACCGTCATCGATCGCCGCGGCGAGGTCGGGGTGCTGGGCCCGCACCAGCATCGCACGATCGTCCGCGTCGCCCGGGTCGAGCATGGTGACATCGATCCCAGGCAGCGACGCGCCCGGCGGCGGCGCCAGCCAGGCACGGACGGGGTCGGATGAGATCATGGCGCCGCCTCCCGGTTCGGGACAGTTCTCAGTGCTGCGGACGTGTCCAGCCGCTGCCGCCACGGCGCATGCGCACGTCGTACCGGCAGCATCGCGCATGATCTGGGGGAGCGCCAACCGTCACGGGCTCATGGCTTCGCGTCGCACGTCGGGAGGCGTCAACGTTCGCTGGGCGCTCCTGCGTCACCGTGGCCCACGACCTCGTCCATGAACTGCTGCGGATCGTGCCGCCGGGATTCGCCGTCACGAGGGACGGCGGTGTCTACGGCGACAGCGTGGCGTCGTCGGGCACCTGCGCCCGGCCAGCGGCGTCCGCGGGCGCGCGGACGCCGGCCCGCGGCAGCAGCGTCGGGACCACGACCAGTGAGGTCAGACCCGCGATGACCATCGCCACCCACATGATCTGCGACAACTGGTGGTGCAGCTTCAGGGGCGACAACCACAGGGCGCTCAGGGCAATCGCGATGCCTAGTGCGTTCGCGACGATCGGTGGGCCGGCGCGGTCGATGGCCCGCAGCACGTACCCGTCGCCTGCGCGGCGTGCGTAGTTGATGGCGGCGATGTAGTGGATGACGTAGTCGATGCCGACCCCGAGCACGATGCTCGACACCACGGCGGTCAGCAGGTTGAGCTGGATGCCAGAAAGGGCGATGAACGCCAGCAGCGTCGCGATCGTCAGGGTGATCGGCACGAGCGACACGACCGTGTCCCGCCACCGCCGGTAGGCGACCGCCAGCAGCGCCGCGACCAGCAGGTAGGCGACGATCAGCGACGTGAGTTGGGCGTTGAGGACCAGTCGCGCGATCTCGTCCCACACGGCCGGCAGGCCGGTCAGCATCCGGATCTCGTCGCGTTGGTCGGCGAATGCCAGCCAGCTGTTGAGATCGCTCGTGGTGAAGTCGCTGGGCAGCAGCAGGAACCGCAGGCCGTCGTCGCTCGCCATCCTCCCGAGCGCGAGTTCCTGCTGGCCGGAGAGGACGGCATCGAGCTGGTCCGGCGGAACCTGATCGGCAAGTTCGGCGACGGAGAAGACCTCGCGGACGCCGTCGAGCTGCTCGAGATCCTCGGAGGTCGTGCGGGCGGCCTCGAGCGATTCCTGCGGCGCGGCAGGGTCGAAGACGAACTCGCCGATCAGCGGTGTCGCGCCTCCGAACAGCTCCTCGGTCCGCGCGAAGGCCAGGCGGACCGGGTCATCGTCGTCGAAGAAGAACAGCTGGTCGGCGTTGACCTCGAGTCGGGGCAGGCCGAATGCGGCGAACACGACGATCCCAGCCGTCAGCACCCCGGCGGGCACCCGCGTGCGCACCAGCGCCTTGAGGCCACGGACGACGCTGCGTCCCAGGATCGGGCCGTGAGCGTGCGGACGCAGCTGCAGGTGGCTGACCAGGGCGGGCAGCGAGAAGAAGGACACGATCCCGGCGAACGTGATGCCCACGGCGGTGAACAGGCCCAGCTGACGGATCGGCTCGACATCGGTGAACACCAGCGACAGGAACCCGGCCGCCGTGCTGATCGTCGTCAGGATCATCGGCACCCCGACCTGCGACAGCGCGGAGCTGACCCGGGAGACCCGATCGGTGGTGCGAGCGGCCTCCTTCTGGAAGTGCGTGACGAAGTGCAGCCCGTCGGCAGACCCCATCACGATCACGAAGATCGGCACGATCACCGTGACGATGTCGATCTCGAAGCCGAGACCGAACACCACCCCGAACGTCCACAGCGATCCGAGGACCGCGGGGACGATGGCGAGCAGGCTCAGCCGTCGGTCGCCGATCGTGGAGTAGAAGACCGCGACGAGCAGTGCAATCACCACTGGTGGGATCACAAGGAGAACCACCGACAACGCGTCGACGACCGAGGCGAACACGACCGGGTTGCCCGAGAAGGTCAGATCCAGGCCCGGCACGCTGACGTCGGTCACGCGCCGAGCCGTCGCGGTCGGATCGGTCTCGGCGGTGACGATCAGCAGCGTGTGCTGTGCGTCGCTGCTGACCAGCAGGTCGGAGACCGGGCTCTCTTCGAGCATCATCGTCGCGGCGGCGTCGGGCTGCCCCCGCAGGGCGCCGGCGTCGAGTGCGGCGCCGGTCACCGGGTTGACATCGGGTATCACAGAGGCCACCTGGCTGACCCCGTCGACGTCGAGCAGGGTGTCACGCACGTCGGCGACCAGCGCCAGGCCGGCCGACGTGCGAAGCGTCTGACCGTCGGGCAACGACGCGACCACGTTGATCGGATCGCGGGTCTCGTACTTGTCCTGGAGCGCGGCGAACTGCTCACCGGTCGCGTTGCCCTCGAGCAGGAACGACGAGACATCGGCGTTCAGGCTGATGCGGAACAGCATCGCGATCGCGAGGAGCGTCAGCAGACCGGTCACACCCAACACCACGCGTGAGCGGTGGACGATGACGCGGGCGATGCGCTCCATGGGCCGCTATTCTACAAGCGTTGAATAACGCTGTACAGGTGGGATCTCAGGAAGTGTCAAGGAGTAGGAAGGGCCGCCGGCCGGGCAGTCCCGACACACATGGCGAGATCCTCGAGGCAGCGAGCCGACAATTCGCCAGCCGGGGGTATGACGGTGCGACGATCCGCGGCGTCGCCGCAGCCGCCGGCGTGGACCCCGCCCTGATCCTGCACTACTTCGGTTCCAAGGAGCAGCTGTTCGTCGCCACGTTGCACGTTCCGGTCAACCCCGCCGCCATCCTGCGGGGTGTGCTCGACGAGGCGGAACCCGGCCACATGGGGGAGCGGCTCGTATCCACGATGCTGGGCGTGTGGGACGCCACAGCCCATCGCAACCCGCTGATCGCCGTGCTCCGCTCGGTCGCGGGCGAGGGACCGGTCTCCGACACGGTCCGACAGTTCATCGAGCGCTCGATCATCGCGGCGTTCGCCGAACGGCTGCCCGGACCGGAGCCGCAGCTACGTGCCGTCCTGATCGGCTCCCAGGTCGCCGGACTGCTTCTCGCCCGCTACGTCGTGCGCCTCGAGCCGCTCGCCTCGGCCGACCGGGACCGTCTCGCGGCGATCTACGGACCGACGATCGAGCGCTACGCGTACGGTGAGCTTCCTTCCTAGGCCGAGGAGGGCTGTGCGTGGATGACGACGTTGGCCCGGTACGAACCCGCCGCGCTGTCGAAGTCGCCGCCACATGTGATCAGTACCAGGTGGGACGGCCCCTCGCGCGCGAACAGTTCGTCGGTGGGTAGGCGCGACCTACGTCGAGGGCGACCCGGTCAGCGTCGCCAGCGAGCTCGCACGCTCCGCCGTGGGCACCAGGGCATAGCACCACGGCCGAGGACCGCACACAGCTCGTCACTGCCGTGGCCTGACGAGCGGCGTCGCAGCCACCGCCGTTGGCCTGCGAGGACGGGCTCGTTGTGGCATGCACAGAATGACCCATTCCGCCGGTTGGACTGATCTGGGTCGTCCTCCCGACGCGGCACCGCCGGTCGCTGCCTAGCGTCACCACCGACGGTCCGTTGATCGACGAGGAGGACATCATGACGACGCCAATCAGTACGCAGACCGCACCGACGCCGGAGCAGGTCCGGGCCGGTTGGGACCGCGTCGCACGCGGCTTCGACGAGTACCTGACCCCACCGAACAGCGCGCTGGGCGACAAGCTGCTGCGCCGCCACGGCGTCAGCGCCCGCATGCGCATGCTGGACGTGGCGGCGGGCAGCGGCGCGCTGACCCTGCCCGCCGCCCGGCTGGGCGCACACGTCGTGGCGACCGACATCTCACCCGTCATGCTCGACCGGCTGACCATCCGCGCCCGCGACGAAGGCCTGGCCAACGTGGAGACGCTGGTGATGGACGGCCACGCCCTGGACCTCGACGACGACACCTTCGACCTGGCAGCGTCCCAGCACGGCGTGTCGCTGTTCCCCGACATGGCCCGCGCGGTGCGCGAGATGGCGCGGGTCACCCGCCCCGGCGGCAGCGTGCTGATCGTCGCGGCCGGCCCTCTGCCGCGGACGGAGTTCCTGACGTTCTTCTTCGGCGCCGTACGTGCGGTGATCACCGGCTTCACCGGTCTGCCGACCGACCCTCCGCCCCTGCCGTTCCAGGTCGCCGACCCCGACCGGCTGGGGGACAAGCTGACCGGCGCGGGCCTGACCGACGTGCGGGTGGAGTCCGACATGTGGGACATCCCGGTGCGCTCCGGCGTCCACCTGTGGGACGTGGTCACGAGCAGCAACCCGCTGGGCGCGGCCGCGGTGGCCGACCTGACCGACGAGCAGACCGCCGAGGTCCGGCGCGTGCTCGACGGCATGCTCCTTGAGCGCTCCGGCGGTGGCCCCGAGGCGGTGCTCCACTCGGCCATCAACGTCGGCGTCGGCACGGTGTGACGCGATCGACGACCTCCGGACACCGCGGGAGAAGGCAGGCCGGCCATGCCACACGAGGGACGACACGCCATCGTGGTCGGTGCCAGCCTGGCGGGGCTCGCCGCGGCCGCTGCACTGGCCGACCGGTTCGACCGCGTCACCGTGGTCGAGCGCGACACGCTGCCCGCCGGCGGGCCGCGGCCCCGCACGGGCGTTCCGCAGGGCAGGCACGGTCACATCCTGCTGCCGGCGGGCTTCCAGGCGCTGTCCGCGCTGTTACCTGGGATCACCGACGACCTGCTCACCGCCGGCGCTCACCTGATCGATCTGGGCGGGATCCGCTTCCACATCGCCGGCGACCACCTGGCGGTGGATGACACCGAACTGCAGATCGTCGGGGCGACCCGACCGCTGCTCGAGTCGGCCGTGCGAAGCCGGGTCCGCGGGCTGCCGAACGTCGAGGTCGTGCAGGAACACGACGCCCGTGGTCTCGTGGTGGACGGCGGCGTGCGGGTGACCGGGCTGCGCGTCTGCGAACGCGATGGGGGGCCGGAGGGCATCCTCCATGGCGAGTTGGTCGTCGACGCCGGCGGCCGTGGTTCGCGTGCGCCGCGCTGGCTGGCCGACGTGGGGCATCCGGTGCCGGATGAGGAACGGTTCCACGTGGGCGTCAACTACACGACGCGACTGTTCAGCCGTCGGCCGGAAGACCTCGACGGATGCCGACACGTCGTGGCCGCGGTGCCGCCGCACGGGCGCCGTGGCGGATTCTCCGTCACCGTCGAGGACGACCGCTGCCTGGTCACCCTCGTCGGTGTCCTCGGTGAACGGCCGCCGACCGACCTCGACGGATTCGTGGAGTATGCGAGCACCCTCGAGACCGACGACCTGCACGTCCTGGTCGACGGCGCGGAGCCCGTGAGCCAACCGTCGACCGGCGCGTTCCCCACCTACCTGCGCCGCCACTACGAGCGGCTGCCGCGGTTGCCGGACGGGTTCGTGGTGCTCGGCGACGCGGTGTGCTCGTTCAACCCGCTGTACGCCCAGGGCATGAGCATGGCGTTGCGCGAGGCCGCCCTGCTCGGCGGCGTCATCGATCGGCACGGCACGGACGGCGTCGGGGCGGCGTTCCTCAGGCAGGCCACGCCGATGATCGACGCCGCGTGGGCGATCGCGACCAGCGCCGACCTCGGCCATCCGGAGATCCTCGAGCGGCGGACCGTGGCGTGGCGGCTGCTCAACCGCTGGTTCGGGCGCCTGCTCCGTGTCGCGCACCACGACCCCGCCGTCGCGAACACCTACCTGAGGGTCATCTCGCAGGTGGCGCCGATGCAGGCCATCCTGCACCCGCGGATCGTCTGGCGGGTGCTCACAGGCTGACGGCAGCGGTCGCGCCCGACGCGGTCCCTCGACGAGCGGCCGGGGGCGCTGACCCGCGACTGACGCCGGCGGTGGGCCGACCGGGCGAGGCCGTGCACTCGCCCGCGTTCGGAGACCGCGCGTCGTGACGGCTTGTCGGCTGGCTGTGGCACGTGGGGCCATCAGACATCGTCGTCGAAGTCGAGGTCGGGGTCGATGTCGTGGTCCATGCCGATGCCGTGCAGGCGGGGCGTCACCGGGCCGCTGTCGAGCAGTTCGGTGATGGCCCGGTCGAGGTGCGCGTCGGTGACGACGACGCGATCCGTGAAGGTCGCGTGCAGGGCCGCTGTCCGGATGAGCTCGCGCACGAACGACGCGGGCGTCCCGAGGATCCGCTCGATCACGGTGTCCCAGTCGTGCACCTCGGTGTCGACCGTGCGGCTGTACAGCTCGAGCAACCGGCGCTGCTCGTCCGTCCCGGGCAGCGGCAGCTCGACGGCCAGGTCGACGCGTCCGGGACGGGCGGCCAGCGCCGGTTCGAGCAGGTCGGCGCGATTGGTCGTCAGCAGCGTCAGCACGTCGCTGTCCTCGCCGATCCCGTCGAGTTCGTTGAGCAGCTCGAACAGCAGCGGGTTCTCGTAGCCGAAGTCCCGTTCCTGCGCGATCAGGTCGACGTCCTCGAGGACGAGCAGCGACGGCTGCAGCCGTCGCGCCAGGCTCGCGGCGGTCCCGATGGCGCCGAGCCCCATGCCCGTCAGCACGACGGTCGTGCGCTCCGTCAGCCGGCCGATGAGGTAGCGGACAGTCAGCGTCTTGCCCGTGCCGGGCGGTCCGTACAGCAGGATGCCCCGCTTGCGGGCCAGTCCGCGCATTGCCAGGGTGTCCGCGACGACGTCGAACCCGAGCGTGCGCCGCTCTATCCGCTCGAGCACACCCCTGGGGAGCACGATGTCGTCACGTACCACCGAGGGCCGGTGCATGAACGCCACGCCGATGCGGCGTTCGTACTCGTCGTCCGCCCGCGACAGCGAGAAGACCTTGCCGCGGTACACGCTGGAGGCGCGCATGTGGCGGCGGATCTCCTCGACGACCGTGGACGCGTGGCCGGACTCCGCGCTCATGACCTCGACCATCAGGGTCGGGCCGATCCCTTCGACGTCGCTGCGCACCAGGATCACGTGCGGTGGATCGTCCGGGCCGGACACCAGGAGGAACGCGAACTCGATGCACGCCATCGTCTCGTCGACGTCGATCGGCATGTCGATCCGCACGACCGGTCCGACGTCGAAGTGGCGGGCGCCGAGCAGTTCGCTGAGATCCATGTGCCGCCGCCCGCCGCCGGACATGCCGAACGACGTCACCGATCGTTCCCGGTCGCGGATGTATGCGTCGATCGCGAGCTGCAGATCGGGGTGCTCGAAGGGGGCGAACGCGGCGCTGACGATGGGCAGCGCCATCGGGTCCGTGCGCAGATGCTCTGCGAGCTGATCGACCACCGGGTTCGCGTCGCCCGGCGGACGCTCCATGACGTGGTCGACGAGGGCGGAGAACGCCCGCATGAACGTCGTCAGCTCGCGGTCGTCCATCGCAGCGCTCCAGGTTCAGCCGTCGGCCGCGTCGAGCATGCCGGTCGCCTGACCGACCTCGATCAGGTGACCGTCGGGGTCGCGGATGTAGCCACGGATCTCCGCGCCGCGGTCGATCGGGGGCGTGAGCCACTCGGCGCCGGCCTCGACGGTCAGCTCGTGGAAGGCCGCGATGTCGGCGACGCGGATGTTCATGAAGGCGCTGACGGTATCGTGACGTTCGGGCGTGGCGAGCGTGACGCCGGGTTTGTCGTCGGTCGGTGGGCCACCAGCGTTGAGGATGACCCACGTGTTGGCGACCTTGAGGATGACCGGATCGCGCTGGACGACGGGCTGCGCGCCCAGCACGGCGACGTAGAAGTCGCGTGCGCGATCCTGGTCGGCGACGACGAGGAAGTGCGTGATGACGAACCCGCTGTCGGGTGCGGGCAGATCGGAGCGCTGCATGATCGCGTCCTTGGGTTCGGCGGTCGCGTACTGTGGGACGCCGAGCGCGACCGTGCGGTCATCGACACCATGCGCGCAGCGGGCGGCGATGTCCAGCCGCGAGGGGGCCGACGTACAGTGGGCCAGCAACCTCCAGCACTGTGTGGCGACACCGCGTTGAGCCCGTACGACACGGTGGCGTCACTGACGGGCATGCGCCTCTTCCGGTCGCTGCTCGAGCGACGCGGCGACCGGTCAGGTACCGACCGGTCGCCACGCGCGGCCGCCCGGGCGCGTTACGCCGACGGTCGGATCACGTGACTGCACCTCGGAGGAGACACGGCCACGAGCGTCCGTGACCACGTCGGAGACGTCGAACGCGCCCGCCCGGCTCGGCTATCGTCGCTGATCATGAGGCGCCAGGTGAAGGCCGATCGCATCGGCGTGCTGCTCGACGATCTGTACCCGAAGCCGCCGATCCCGCTCGATCACCGTGACCCGTACACGCTGCTGGTGGCGGTGATGCTGTCGGCGCAGGCCACCGACGCGAAGGTCAACGAGGTCACGCCCGCGCTGTTCGCCGTGGCGGACACGCCGGAGAAGATGGCGGCGCTGGGTCCCGACCGGATCCAGCATCTCATCCGCACGATCGGGCTGGCGCCCACCAAAGCGCGCAACCTGGTGGGAGCCGCCGCCCGGATCGTCGAAGCCGGCGGCGACGTGCTGCCGGACTGGGACTTCCTCGAATCGCTGCCGGGCGTCGGGCACAAGACCGCGAGCGTGGTCATGGCCCAGGCGTTCGGCGAGCCGGCGTTCCCCGTCGACACCCACATCCACCGGCTCGCCGGGCGGTGGGGCCTGTCGAAGGCCGCCGACGTCGTCCAGACCGAGCGCGACCTCAAGGCCGTCTTCCCCAGAGACACGTGGGCGCGACGTCACCTGCAGATCATCTACTTCGGTCGTGAGCACTGCCCGGCCCGGTACCACGACCTGACCGCCTGCCCGATCTGCGGCTGGGCCGCGACGAAGACGCGCATCCGCGCCGAGGCGATGCACTGACCCCGCACGACCGACCGCGACCTGCGGACAGCCGCGGCGACGCGCAGCCGCCCGCGGGCCCGCGAACGCAAGGAGAGCTGATGGCACCGGACCTGGCTGGATCGGGATCGGCGGCGGGCCGACGCGTGCTCGTCACCGGCGCGAGCAGCGACATCGGCGAGGCGTAGCGCGGCAGCCGCCCCGCGTCCGGACATGTTCGGCTACGAGTTCCCGTACCCGTCGCGGCGGATGCCGGTCCTCGCGCGCAACGTCGTCGCGACGTCCCAGCCGCTGGCGGCGCAGGCGGGACTCGCCATGCTGTACCAGGGCGGCAACGCCGTCGATGCGGCGCTCGCCGCCGCAATCGCGCTGACGGTCGTCGAACCAATCTCCAACGGCATCGGCTCCGACGCCTTCGCGATCGTCTGGGATGGCGAGCGGCTCCACGGTCTCAACGCGTCCGGTCGCGCGCCGGCGGCGTGGACGCCCGACCGTTTCGCCGACCGCGACCAGATGCCGCTGCGCGGCTGGGATGCCGTGACCGTCCCCGGCGCGGTGTCTGCCTGGGTTGCGCTGTCGGCTCGCTTCGGCACGCTGGGGCTCGACCGGCTGGTCGCGCCGGCGACCCGCTACGCCGACGAGGGCTTCCTGGTTCCACCGGTCACCGCGCGCGCGTGGGCCCGGGCGGTGCCGACGTTCGCCGGCGTGGCTGAGTTCGCCGCGGCCTTCCTCCCTGAGGGACGCGCCCCGCGACCGGGCGAACTGTTCCGCAGCCCTGACCAGGGGGCTACCCTGCGTCGCATCGCCGGGACCGAAGGAGAAGCGTTCTACCGCGGTGACCTCGCTGAGCGGATCGCCGCGCACGCCGCCGCCAACGGTGGCCTGCTCACGGCGGATGACCTCGCGGCCCACCGGCCCGAGTGGGTTGGGACGATCGCGCAGGACTACCGGGGCGTCGCGCTGCACGAGATCCCACCGAACAGCCAGGGGCTGGCCGCGCTGCTCGCGTTGGGCATCCTGCGCCACCACCGGCCGGGAGACCACAGGGTCGACTCAGCCGATGCGCTGCACGTGCAGATCGAGGCGACCAAGCTCGCGTTGGCCGACGCCGCCCGCCACGTGGCCGATGCCGACCACGTCGAGGTGTCACCGGCGGCGCTGCTCGATCGCGATTACCTCGCTGACCGCGCTGACCGGATCGACATGGCGCGCGCCGGTGACCCGGGCCACGGTACGCCGCGCCGCGGCGGCACCGTCTACCTGGCGGCGGCGGACGAGCGCGGGATGATGGTCTCGTTCATCCAGTCGAACTTCCACGGGTTCGGCTCCGGCGTCGTGGTGCCCGCCACGGGGATCAGCATGCACAACCGCGGCGCCGGCTTCACCGTCGAACGCGGCCATCCCAACGAGGTGGGCGGCGGCAAGCGCCCGTTCCACACGATCATCCCCGGTCTCGTGATGGACGGTGACCAGCCGCTGATGGCCCTCGGCGTGATGGGCGGCGCGATGCAGGCCCAGGGCCACGTCCAGATGCTCGTCCGCCTCCGGGATCACGGGCAGAATCCGCAGGCCGCCGTCGATGCCCCGCGCTGGCGCGTGATGGGTGGCCGTGACGTCGCGGTCGAGGTCGGCTTCCCCGCTGACACGCTCGACGAGCTCGCGGCTCGCGGCCACCGGCTCACCGTGCACGACCCGCAGACCAGCCCGCTGTTCGGTGGCGCCCAGCTGGTCCACCGGCTCGACGACGGCTACCTGGCTGCCTCGGATCATCGCAAGGACGGTCAGGCGGTCGGCTTCTAGTCGCTGACCAGTTCCGGGCGCGGCCGTCGCCGATCAGTAGCCGACGGCCGCGCCGTCGCGTCGCGGGTCGGCCGCGCCGAGCAGCAGATCCCGTCCGCGCAGCTCGATGGCGGTCAGACCGCTGCGGAGACCGGTCGTCCGCGCGCACGGGTGCCCGAGTCCCTGCAGACCGTCGAGCAGGCCGGCGACCTCGGTGCCCGCCTCGAGCTCCGAGCGCGCACCGATGATGCCGGCGCAGTTGCTGGTGATCGTCTGGCCGCTCCAGTGACCGCGGTTGATCGCCGACTGCGGGTCGGCGTGATCGACCTCCGTCCCCAGGATCGTCTGGGTCACGTAGTCGGGGATCGCGCTGCCGCCGGCGGCGCCCACCACGAGCTGCAGGCGGTCGCGGCGGTCGAACACCAGGGTCGGTGCCATCGACGTCCGTGGTCGCTTGTTCGGCTCCATGATGTTGGCGGGCTTGCCCGGTGAGATCGAGTCGAGGCGCGTGAAGTTCTCCTGCACGTTGTTGAGTGCGATGCCGTTCGCCTCCAGCTGAGCGCCGAACGACGAATTGATCGTCGTCGTCATCGACAGCGCGTTGCCATCACTGTCGACGATGCTGACGTGACTGGTCGTGTCGACCTCCTCAGGCGATCCGGGCGTGATCGGGTGGATCGCACTGTCCGGAGAGAACAGCGCGAAACGCTCGTCGAGGTAGGCGTCGGACAGCAGCGCATCGACGGGCACCGGCTGGAAGTCGGGGTCGCCGACGTACTCGCGACGGTCGAACTGCGCGAGCCGGCTGGCTTCGATCGCCAGGTGCACCCGCGCGAGCGTCGCCGGGTCCGTGTCCCACACCTGCCCGCGCTCGAGCAGTTCGAGCTCGTAGAGCACGGTCAGGCCGCCGAACGCCGGCGGCGCGGAGCTGCACACGGTCCGGCGGAGCACGGCCTGGCACAGCGGCTCGCGTTCGACCGCCTCGTAGGAGGCGATGTCCTCGACGGTCATCAGGCTGGGGATGACCGCGGGTCCCGACGCGTCGGTCTCGAGTTTGTACGGCGTGCGAGCGATCCGCTCGACGATCGCGGGCGCGATCGTTCCGTCCGCATCATAGAAGGCATCGGCACCACCGTCACGGACCGTCCGGAGCACGTCGGCGAGTTCGCCGTTCGTGACCGTGGCGCCGATCGGGATCGGCGCGCCGTCGTCGCAGTACCGGGAGCCGAGATCGGGGTAGGCGCAGCGGGGCAGTCCCCGCGTCGACGCGCTCATCACGTCGTGCAGGTACGGCGGCATGGGGAAGCCGTCGGCGGCCAGCGTGATCGCCGTGCCGAACAGGTCGTCCCACGCCAACTGCCCGTGGCGGTCGTGCACCAGGTCGAGCACCCGCAGCGTCCCGGGCACGCCGACCGCCCGGCCCGTGGACGCGACCTCACTCTGGAAGCTGTCGATCCCGAACCGCTCCTGCTCCTCGACGGTCGGGGTCCGCAGTCCGTCGGTCACCTGTTGCGGGGCGCGGGCCAGCCCGTCGAAGAACTGCACGTCGTCTCTGCCGGCGTCGAGATAGGTGATGATCGTCCCGCCACCGAGGCCGGACGACTGGGGCTCCACGACCGCGAGCACCATCTGGGTCGCGATCGCGGCGTCGACCGCCGACCCGCCGCGCAGGAGCACCTTGCAGCCGGCCTGCGACGCCAGCGGGTGTGCGGCGGCGACCATCGCGCTGCGCGTGCGGACCGACGTCGACCGGTCGGCGTCCGAGCGCTGATCACACGGTGCAACGGCACGACCCGGCTGCGGGTCGTCGACGACGGTCGCATCGACCGGTGGTGCGGCAGCCACCATGCTCGCGAGCAGCGCCGCAACCACGAGCACGACCACCCGGTTCGTTCGAGACGCCAGGCCGTGGGCCACGTCATCCCCGATCTCGAGTTGTGAGCGGAACGTAGCAGAGCGTGTTGTCGCCGGAAAGGCCCGTTCGCGATCCGCTGCGGGGTGGTGCGCTATCGTCCAGGCATGAGCGGTCGCCCCGATCAGGCGCGTCGCCGTGACCGTCCGACGACCCGGGCACGGCGACGGACCGGACCGTCATGAGGGTGGCGGTCGTCGGCGCGGGCATCGTCGGCCTGTCCACCGCGGTGGCGCTCGTGGACCGCGGTGCGACCGTGACCGTCCTCGAGCGCGGCGTTCCCGGCAATGGCCAGTCCGGCGGCGACGCGCGCATCTTCCGTCACGCCCATGACGATTCCCGGCTGGTCGAGCGTGCGCGGCGCAGCCTGCGCATCTGGCGGACCTGGGAGCAACGGTTCGACACCTGGCTGGTGTCAGCGGACGGCGCGGTCGCGGTCGGCCCGGCGGTGCGGCGACGCTTCGACACCATGACCGCCCTGGGCGGGGTGGCGGCCAGCCTGATCGACGGCGCGCAACTGCCGGAGCACCTGCCCGTGTCCCGGGGCTACGAGGGGATCGCACTCGTGGACCACGCGGCCGGTGCGATCCACACGCGGGCGGCGATCAGGTCCCTGACCGAGCGCGTGGGCGACCGCCTGGTCAACGACGAGGTGCTGGCCGTCGCCCCGCGGTCCACTGGCGGCGCCGACGTCGTCGCCGGTGGCTCGACGACGCGCTTTGACCACGTGGTCGTCTGCGCCGGGCGGCACACCGCGCAACTCGCGCGCGGCATGGGGTGCACGGTGCCCGTGTCGCTCGAAGCCCACGTCAGGTTCACGTTCGCGGTCCGCGCTGCCGAGATGCCACGGATGGCCTGCCTGCAGGACGCCAGCGGCCAGTACGGCGAGGTCAGCGCCTACGGCACGCCACAACCCGGTCACGGCACCTACGCCGTCGGCCTCAGCCGATCGATCGCGGTCACCGGCGGGGGCGTGGCCGACAGCGCCGCGTTCGCCCGGGTGTGCACGGAGACGAGCGATTACGTCCGTCGGGCGATGCCGGGCCTCGAACCGCAGCCGATCGGCACCCGCGCCTGCTGGATCACGCGGCTGCCGTGGGGTGACGACGGGCTCGCCGTGTGGCAGCGCGGCGACGTCCGCATCGTCGCCGGCCACAACCTGTTCAAGCTGGCACCGTGGATCGGCGCGGTGGTGGCTGACGCGGTGGTCGATGACGTGCCGTGCGACGAGTTGCGTCCGGACGCCGAGCTCGGCCGCGCGCCGGCGACCGACGACCACAGGTCGACGTGAGGCCCTGCGTGGCGTGACCTGCTACGCGGCTCAGGCCGACATCGCGGGCATGCCGGCGGTGCGGGCGGCGATGTGATCGGCGATGAATCCGGCGTCGCGTCCCACCCCGCCGAGCAGAGCCGAGCTCAGTGAACGCTGGAACGGCAGGCCCATGAAGTACAGGCCGGGCTGCGACGGCACCAGGCCGTACTCCTGCCGCGGGAAGCCGTGGTCGCCGATCACCGGCAGGTCGATCCACGACAGGTCCATCTCGAAGCCGGTGCACCAGATGACGTTGGACACCTCGAGCGAGCGCCCATCCTCAAGCCGCGGCCGGCCGTCGCGCACACCCGTCGTCCTCGGGACGCGGTCGATGCCGGCGGCCCGGATGTCGCTGCGTCGGGCCCGACCGAGCGGGATCCCGCGCGGCGGGTCGAGGAAGTGGTCGCGCACCCGCCGGCCGATGGGCGAATCGATCGTGAGCACGCGCGACGCCACGAACCACATCACCGGGTGGAGCAACCGATCGGGCAGGCTCCCGGCGCGGGTGGGCTCCTGGCCCGGGTCGCGCCCCGACAGCCATGTGCGGTGGTGCTCCGAGACCTCGAGGGCGATCTCCGCACCGGAGTTGCCTGCACCGACGACGAGCACATCGCCGGCCTGGAGCTGCGAGGGGTTGCGGTACGCCTTCGAGTGGAGCTGACGGATCGTCGGATCGAGGCCGTCGGCGAAGGCGGGCACCCGGGGTGTGTGGTACGTCCCTGTCGCGACGACCACGTTGTCCGCAGTGATCGCCCGGTCGCCGGCGGCGACGACGAATCGCCGGCCATCGCGGGCCAGCCGGTGCACCGTGACGCCGGTCTCGACCGGAAGGTCGAAGCGCTGGGCATAGGCCAGCAGATAGTCGGCGACCTCGCCCTTGGTCGGGTACGCGTGCGTCGGGGCCGGGAACGGCATGCCGGGCAGGCCGTCATAGCGCGCCGTCGTGAACAGCCGTAGCGAGTCCCACCGCCGGCGCCACGCGTCGCCGACGCGGTCGTGGGCGTCGAGGATCACGAACCGACACCCTCGCTGCGCCAGGTGGTAGCCGACCGACAGCCCCGACTGGGAGCCCCCGATGACCACGGTGTCGACGTGCTCGTCCATGCCGGTCACGACAGTGCCTTTCGCCGGGTGGCGCCACGAGCGGCGAGACGTCCCTCGACGGCACGTCGGTCGGCGGTGCGCCACATAACCTCACGTGTCACGCACGTTAGGGCGGGACGCGGGCGCTGTGATCCGCAGGACCCCGGATCTTCACCCGGTGCGAGGATGGGTGAGATCACCCATGTGACGGCACGCGACGCCAGACGGTCAGCGGACCGTGTCGACCTGGTTGACGGCGTCACCGGAACGGCGCACATACCGGCCGACCGTGGCCCTGCGCAGCGCGCGGTGCAGCGGGCGGCTCTTCGCACGGTCGAGGTAGACGACGCTCTGCCCGTCCTCCGTGCCCAACCCGGCCGTCGGGATCGTCATGAACACGATGTCGTTCGGGCGAACGGCGCGCATCTGCAGCGCCAGCGAACGCAGGTTCGCCGCGGTGACCGTGTCGTCGACGCTGACCGAGCTGGTGACCGCTTCGAGGAACGCGTTGAGCCGGAGCGGGTTGGCCAGCACAGCGCCGTCCACGGCCCGCCCGGCCAGCGCCTTCAGAAAGGCCTGCTGGCGCTTGATGCGGTCGAAGTCACCGCCCGGCAGGTTGTACCGCTGGCGCACGAATTTCAGCGCCTGCTCGCCGTCGAGGTGGTGGACGCCGGCCTCCCACTCCACGTCACGTGCCGGGTCGCTGACCGTCTGACCCACCCGGACGTCGACGCCCCCGAGCGCATCGGTCATCGACTCGAAGCCCTGGAAGTCGAGCATCGCGAAGTGGTCGACGCGAACCCCGGTGAGCTGCTCGAGGGTCGCGATGAGCAGCGGTGGTCCGCCGAACGACAGCGCGGCGTTGATCTTGGCGTTGCCGTATCCGGCGATCGGTACCCAGGAGTCGCGCGGGAAGGAGACGAGGTAGACACGGCTGCGGTCGGCTGGGAGGTGGACCAGCATGATCGTGTCGGCCCGCTGTGCCCCGAAATCCCACAGCTGTCCGTCGGCCTCCTGCCCGGTCGTGGCCTGCTCCGACCGGCGGTCCGACCCCACGAGCAGCCAGTTCTCGGCCGGAGCCACCGCGTTCGGAGGTGGGTCCGGTGCGGGTGCGGGACGGCCGCTCTCGTCAGGGAAGGCGTCCGCGATCCGTTCGATGTTCTGGTCGTAGGTCCGCTGTCGCTCGAGGAACAGCCCGGCGCCGGCGAGCACGAACAGAGCGAACAGCGCCACGATCGCGACCGCCACGCGCAGCAGCACGCGGCTGCGTGGTGGCGGTACCTCGATCTCGAGGGTGATGTCCTCGCTGGTCACGCTCATGTTGGCTGGTCCCTTGCGACGCGCAGCAGGGCCGGGCGCGTCCGCGATGTCACATCATCGCGACCGATGCAGTAGGCGCCCACGCGTCGTCGTAAGCGCCACATCATACGCGAGCGGTGCGCGGTCGTGCGCAGCGGCGCGCGACCGGACGGTCACTCGATCAGTGGCAGGTCGTGGGCCGCGAGCCAAGTGTTCGCACGCCGCCGCGACGCCCTGGACAACCACGCCTCCGCGACGAGCTCGACGAGCTCGTCGCGGTCGATCTCGCCGAGTCGGCTGGCGCGCACCAGCACCGACGGATGCCCGTCGAAGTGGCTCGTGGTGAAGAACGGGGTGTCAGGGTCCGCAACGAGCGCGTGCTTGTCGTGCTCCGAGGCAACCCAGATGATGACGACGTCGTCGTAGCGCTCGCCGGTGTCGGGATCCACGGCATCGGGTCGTGGAGTGCGGAAGTACACGAACGACTTCCGCCCGACCTGGTAGACGGGGTTGTCGCCACCGCCGCGCTCGACGGTGACGTGGGGCATGGCGTGTGCGGCGTCGTGCACGTCCCGCGCCGTCGCCGGCGTTCCACGGGCGTGGTCCACACGTGCTCCGATGCTGCGCTGGCCACCAGCGTACGGGCCTGCTGGGTGCGACACTGGGATCGATGGCGGCGAGCGCGGGTGTGATCACGTGCGAGGCGTGCGGCCAGCGCAACCGCACGCCGGCCGTTGCGCGCGGCGTCCCGCGCTGCCCCAGGTGCCACACGCCGCTGCCCTGGATGGCCGACGCCGACGCAGCGACGTTCGACGCCGTCGCGGACTCGTCGAGGATCGCGGTGCTGGTCGACCTGTGGGCACCGTGGTGCGGACCGTGCCGCATGGTGAGTCCCGCACTGGAGCGCCTCGCACGGACGCACGCGGGACGCCTGAAGCTGGTCAAGGTCAACGTCGACCTGGCACCGGAGATCTCCGACCGGTTCGGCGTGCGGGGCATCCCGACGCTGCTCGTGCTGCGCAACGGGACCGTCGTCGCCCGGCAGACCGGCGCGCCACCGGAGTCCGCGCTGTCGGCCTGGCTCGAGGCCGCGCTGCGCGACGCCGACCGGTCGGCCGGCACGTCCCGCCCATCACGCTGACCCCACCGCACCCGGTCCCACGCTCCGCCGGGCCTCGACAACGTGACGCACGTCACGCGCGCAGGTGGGGAATGAACATGGCTGGAGGTGCAGCGATGACAAGGACGCTCCACGTGCTGCGGCACACCGACAACGACGCCGACGTGCTGACCGACGAGGGGGTCGCGGCGGCGTTGCGGCTGCCCGCGCAGCACGACGGCCAGTACGCCCTGGCGGTGTCGACGGGCGCGCAGCGCGCGACCCAGACGCTGGCGTGCATCCTGGCCGCCCCGGACGTCACCGCCCACAGGGGCGTGATCGTCGAACTCGGCCTGCGTTCCGACCACGAGGACCGCTGGCGACACGCCTACCAACAGGCCGGCGGTGGTGAGCTGGCCGACTTCCAGCGCGTGGCGCCCGACTTCGTCGCCGAGGAGGCGCGCACGCTGGGCGCCGCCCTGCGCCGTGTCGCCGACCGCCTCGACGACGGCGATCATGCGCTGATCGTCGGGCACAGCCCGACCAACGAGGCGGCCGTGTACGGGCTGACCGGCGAGCGGATCGCCTCGCTCGGCAAGGGTGAGGCCGTCACGGTCGTCATCGACGGGCGCGACGCGCGCGTCGAGCGGGGCGACCGCCTGTGATGGACGTCGGCGTGGTGATCCCGAGCGGGATGGTCGGCGAGTACGACGGACGGCGACCCGATGACGCGTGGGCCCGTGCGCTCGAGACCGCCACGCGCATGCTCGGCCCGGGATCTGCCGTCGGGATCGACGACGACGGCGTCGAGGCGCCGGTCTGCGCCCCGGCCGGGCTCCAGCACCCCCGCATCCGCAGCGTGGTCGGCGGCAACGGCCGACAGGTCATGTGGCGCCTGGCGGCCCGCTTCGCCGACGAGCTCAACCTCGACGGACCTGACCCCGACCAGTTGCCGGCATGGCGGCGGGACCGCCGCCCATCATCCACCGACCGACATCCCAGGAGGACACCATGCCGACCTACCGCGTCAATGACGACGGCGTCACCAAGGCCCGCCAGCTGATCGATGCCGGCCAGTACGTGCTGGACAGCGGGTGGAGCGACGCGCAGCCGGACAGCGCCGGCGAGAACGCCCAGATCGAGCGGCACGGCTACGACGGCTTCGGGCAGTGGCACCTCGCGCTCGACGACGACGCGGGCCGGGACACCAAGGAGCACTACGGCTTCGTCTACGGCGACTTCCAGCGCGTGCACCGCAGCGGGCTGATCGCGGCCAAGCAGCGCGCCGCGCAGAACGATCACCATGACATCGAGGCCGCCGCCGACGACCTGCTGAATCGGCTCGACGAGGTGCGCGCCGACGGCTGACCGACGGGGCGGGCGATCGGTAGCGTTGCGGTATGCGACCTGACACGACCGCGGCGCACGGCGGGGGCCACATCGACCCGGTGACCGGCGCGCTGACCCCGCCGATCCACATGTCGACGACGTTCGCGCGCGGTGCCGACGGGTCGCTTGTCGGCGGTCACGAGTACACGCGCGCGGACAATCCCACCTACGAGCAGCCCGAGCGACTCCTGGCCGCGCTCGAGGGGTGCGACATCGCGCTGCTGTTCTCGTCCGGCATGGCGGCGGTGTCCGCGCCGTTCTGCGCGCTGGTGCCCGGCGACCACGTCGTGGCGCCGATGATCATGTACTGGGGCCTGCGCAAGTGGCTCAGCGAGTTCGCCCTCTCCTGGGGCGTCACGGTCACCCACGTCGACACGACCGACCTCGACGCGCTCCGTGCGGCGATGCGCCCGGGGCGCACGCGACTGGTGTGGATCGAGACGCCCGCCAACCCGACGTGGGACGTCACCGACATCGCCGCGGTTGCCGAGATCGCCCACGACGCCCACGCGCGGCTCGCCGTCGACAGCACCGTCGCCACACCGGTCCACACCCGCCCACTCGCGTTCGGCGCCGACCTCGTCGTCCACTCTGCGACGAAGTTCCTCAACGGGCACGGCGATGTGCTGGCCGGCGCCCTCGTGACGGCGGTCGACGACCCGTTCGTCCAACGGATCCGCGCGTGGCGCCGCGGCGCGGGTGCCGTGCCGGGCAGCATGTCTGCGTGGCTGCTGCTGCGCGGCATGCGCACGCTGTTCCCGCGCGTGCTGCGCAGTTCCGAGAACGCGCGCGCGATCGCGGAGCACTTCGCCGACGATCCCCGGCTGTCGTCGGTGCTCTATCCCGGTCTGGCCTCCCACCCCGGCCACCCGGTGGCCGCACGACAGATGACGGACGGGTTCGGCGGGATGCTGTCGGTGCGCGTCCGCGGGGGAGCGGCCGCGGCGGCGGCGACGCTGGCCCGGCTGCAGGTGTTCGCCCGCGCGACGTCGCTGGGGGGGACCGAGAGCCTGGCCGAGCACCGCGCGCCCGCGGAGGGCCCGTCGACGCCGGTGCCCGACGACCTGCTGCGGCTGTCGATCGGTCTGGAACACCCCGACGATCTGATCGCGGATCTCGATCAGGCACTCGACCACGGCGTGACCGGCCGCGCCTCCGCCGCGCACACACCAGCGACGACCCCCGACGCTGCGCGGACCGACGCAGGCGCCCGGCTGTCCGAGGGCGATGCCGCGTTCGCCGCGCTGCGCCGGACCGTCGTCGCCCGCGGTGGCGACGTGCGGCGGGCCGGCGGCGACGTGATCGCCGAGGGCTCGCCGGGCGCGGTCGAGCCACTGCGCGACCAGCTCGGGCTGCCCGAACCCGACGTCTCGACGGTGGCCGGCGTGCTGGACGGGATCGTCAACCCGTCGGTGGCGGCCCACGACGGCCGGGTGGTCCTGGTCGACGAGACCGACGGCGTCGTGACGGTGCGCCTCGACGGCCGGTGCCAGGGATGCGCCATGGCCGAGGTGACGGTCCGCCAGGGGATCGAGCCGTTGCTGCGCCGCCACGTCCCCGGCGTGCGCGGCGTGGTCGACGCGACCGACCACACCGCAGGCTCGGACCCGTACTACCCGCCCACCAAGCGCTGAGGTTCGCCGGCCGGCTCCCGTGCCGGCCCGCCGTCGGCGATCTCGACGTCCAGCGCGTCCCACGCGTCGCGCAACGCCTGCTCGCACGCGTCCGGGTCGTTGGCGCGTGCGAACACGAAGCCGAGGTAGCGGTCGCCGTCCGGCAGCGGCACGACCTGCTCGCCCCGACCGATCGCGATGACGACGCCGGTGACGGCCGTCACCTTCCGCGCATGCTCGACCCCGTGGACCGACACGAGCCGCCCCGCGCGCGGCACGGGCAGCATCAGCACACCTGTCGCGGCAGCGGCTCGTGCGGTCGGAGCAGGCAGAGGCAGGCGCAACGCGTGCCGCAGCACGAGCTCCTCCAACCGCATTCCGGCGACCCGCACCGACCGGCTGCACAACCCGCCGATGCTGCGCGCAGCGAGTTCGAGGAACCCGACGCGGTCACCGTCGATCCGGCACTCGGCGTGGATCGGCCCCTCGGTGAGGCCGATAGCGGCCGCGGCGCGCTCGACGACCGCCACGACCCGTTCCCGCACATCCGTCGGCAGGCGGGCCGGTGAGATCAGCAGCGTCTCGGGGAACAGCGGACCCGACGGCGCGTCCGGCTTGTCGAACATCGCCAGCACGTGCAGCGCGCCGTCGACGAGCAGCCCGTCGACGGCGACCTCGGCGCCGGCCACGAACTGCTCGACCAGCACCGTCGCATCCCGACCGCAGATGCGCCGGACGCGTGCGACGGCCCCCCGCAGCTGCGCCGGGGTGTCGGCGCGGACCACGCCCTGGCTCGCCGTCCGGTCGACCGGCTTCACGACGGCGGGGAGCAGTGCCTCCGGCCGGGCCGACTCAGCGGCGCCGGGTGCGACCACGGCGAAGTCCGGCTGTGGCACGCCGGGTGCGACCACGGCGAAGTCCGGCTGTGGCACGCCGGCCCCCGCGCACGCACGGCGTTGCGCGAGCTTGTCCGCCGCTGCCGCCAGCGACCCGGCCGTGCTCGTCACAAGTCCGCAGCGTCGCGCGACCGCGCCGGCCACCGCCACGGCCGGCCCGTCGGTGCCGACCACGCCGTCGATGGGCCGATCGAGGCGGGCGAGCACCGTCGCGGCGGCGCGCCCGGGGTCACACAGGCTGACCACGATCGCCGAACCCGGCATGGCGATGGCGGCGTCGGTCACCACCGTCACGTCGCAGCCGACGTCCCGCGCCGCCGCCATGTGATCGCCGACCCGGTATGAGCCGGCCGGAGCGATCAGCAGCAGATGCGGCATGGGCACAGTGTCGCGCGCAGCGACAGGGGCGTGCGCACGGCCTCACTCCGCGGATGCGGCCGCAAGCGCAATCGGTTCCTTCAGGCCCTTGAACCGGTGGGTTCCGCGGTCGGCGAACGACAGCCCGGATCCGGCGACCAGGTCGCGGACGGTGCGGCTTGCGAGCACCTCGCCCGGTGCCGCGGCGTGCATGATCCGTGAGGCGGTGTGGACGGCGACGCCGCCGATGCCGTCACCGCGCAGCGTCACCTCGCCGGTGTGCACACCGCAGCGGACCTCCAGTCCCAGCTCCGACACGGCGCCGGCGATCTCCAGCGCGCACAGGATCGCCCGCGCCGGGCCGTCGAACGTCACCATGAAGCTGTCACCTGCCGTCGACATCTCGCGTCCGCGGTGACGCGCGACCAGCCGGCGTACCAGCGTGTCGTGGTGGTCGAGCAGCTGGCGCCACCGGGCGTCGCCAAGTGCGGTGGCATGTCCGGTCGAGCCGACGATGTCGGTGAACAGCACCGTCGTGAGCACGCGGTCGACCGGCGGTGAGGCGATCGCGCCCGTGACGAACTCCTCGACCGGATCGAGGATCTGATCGGGATCGGACCAGATCAGGTGGTCGTCGCCGGGCAGCTCCACCAGGTGAGCGCCCGGAATGTGCGAGGCCAGGTACCGGGCGCCGCCGATGTCGACGTCCAGATCGCCCTTGCGGTGGAGGATCAGGGTTGGCACGGAGATCGTAGGCAGGATCGAGCGGATGTCCGCCTGGGTGTTCATCCGCGTCAGCGCCACGACGGCGGACGGGCTCGCGGCCGACCGCAGGTACCGCGCCCACCACGCGCGCAGCCGTGTGTCGTGGGCGCGGCTGGGCGCCAGCATGTCGATGTCGACCGGACCGCCCCACTCCCGCCGCAAGGTCTCGTAGTAGCGCTCGCGCACCTCCGGTGTGGGCGCCCACGGGTAGTCGTCATCGTCGGGGATCCGCGCCGCGTAGCTGCCGTAGATGATGAGCTGATCCGTGCGTTCGGGAAACGTCGCCGCGAACAGCGCGCACATCGGCCCGCCCTCGCTGTGGCCCAGCAGCGTCGCGTGCTGCGACCCGACGGCGTCCATGACCGCGCGGACGTCGTCCATGCGCTGCTCCAGCGTTGGCAGGTGGTCGATCGGCACCGGATCCGACAGCCCGGTGCCGCGCTTGTCGAAGTGGATGACCCGCGCGAACGAGGCCAGCCGCTCCACGGCGTGGGCCGCCGGTGGATACTCCCACAGCAGTTCGAGGTGCGTCACCCACCCGTGGACCAACACGAGGTCGCGCGTGCCGTCGCCGACGATCTGGTAGGCGATCCGCGTGCCGTCGCTGTCCGCGTACCTGACGTCACTGCGCATGGACCCCTCGTCGGCCGGCCCGGTCCGCCTCAGCGTAGCCGCGCGTATGCCGTCGCCGGCCCCGGACGCAACGACGGCCCCGGCCGGGCCGGGGCCGTCGTCGGCTGCGATCATGCGTCGGGCTGGCTGCACTCCGTCGAGTCGATCCCGTCAACGGTCGCGAGGAACGAGCCGAACGAGCCGAGGCTGTCAAAGCCCAGTTCGCGCGACAGGTTGCCCAGGCCGCTGCGGGGCTCCTCCTGCTCCGACGAGTGGGTGCCCAGCCCGCCCTCCTTCGCCGCCTGCGCCGAGACGATGCCCCAGCACTCCGACCCGCCGGCCTTCCCGGCGGAATCCGGCACCGCCGACGCTGCCGGTGCCAGGCCACCGACAAGCATCAGGGCGAGCATCGCCACCGTCACGACCCGTGTGCGCATGAGCGTCCCTTTCGATACCACAGTGGCCGGGCACCCCGTGTGACCGGCCAACTTGCTGTCGGCCCGCGACGCTACCGCACGGAGCCGTGGGCGCGCGAACGCCACGACGTAGCGGTGGCGCGACGACGCGGCCGCGACCGCTGTCGCGGGCGCGGGAACCTACCGGGCGCGCAGGTACTCCCGGCCGGTCTCGGCCTCGACCGCGAGCGCCGCGCGGATCGCCCGGGCGATCTCCTTGGCGATGTCACCGCCGATGAATGGCACACTGACGTTGACCCGGCCGTCGACGATCTGACGCGTGCCCGCCGTCGTCTGCTCCAGCGCGACGTACCCATCCAGCGACGCCGGCTTACCGACGATGCGCACGGCCAGATCGGCACGCACCGGACCGTCCCAACGCTCGATCTGCTGGATCTCCAGACGGTCGCCGACCAGGCGCCTGAAGAAGCCGGGGACGTCCGCAGGCATGCTCCGCCAGACACTGACCGTGGTGACGCGACCGGCAACGTCGATCGTCACCGCGTGGTCCAGGGCGTGGGTCCGCTCGCACACCATCGTGCGGAACGAGCGGTCGGTCAGCATCGCAAGGACCGCGTGTGGCGGAGCCTCGTAGTCGATCGTCTCACGAAGTCTCATGTGCTCACCGTCGGTGCGGATCCTGGAGGAGCGGGTACGGGTTCCGGGGCGTCCGCGGTCGCCGCGCGGCGCGGCGACGCGTCAGCGTCAGCTGGACACATCATCGAGGTGCTCCAGCAGCAGGCGGTTGAGGGCGTCCGTCGCCGTCTCGGGAATCCAGTGGCTGATGCCCCGCAGCGCCTCGAAGCGGTACGGGCCGGTCACGTAACGGCCGGTCAGGCGCGCGGCCTCCGGCCCCAGCGCCGTGTCGCGTGTGCTCCACAGGTACAGGGTCGGCACCGTGACAGTGCCCGTGCCCGCCAGATGCGCCAGATCACCACCGGTGTTGGCGCGGTACCACGCCAGCGCGGCGTCGACCATGCCGGGATCGGAGCGCGCGCGGTCCACGTACGGCTGTGCGAGCCGTGACGGCAGCCCGCTCAACGCGAACAACGCGCGCAGGCCCAGTGCGCCGCGGGCGGTCAGCACCCGGGTCGCTCTGCGTGAGCGCAGCAGCGGGAAGTAGAACGACCGCAACCGTTGCCCGCGCCCGCGCAGTGCCCGTCCGAACGCCTTCGGGTGCGGTGTCGAGACCGCGACGACCGACCGCAGGCGGTCGGGGTGGCGCGCCCCCAGCCACCAGGCGATGAACCCGCCCCAGTCGTGGCCGACCACGTGGAACGGGCCCGGTCCGAGGGCGTCGGCGACGCCGAGCACGTCATCGGCCAACGCGCCCACCCGGTACGCGGCGTCGTCGGACGGACGCGCCCCCGGCGAGTAGCCACGTTGGTCGAACGCCACGGCACGGTGGCCCGCGCCGGCGAGCGCCGTGAGCTGACCGCTCCACGCGTGCGCCGTCTGCGGGAAGCCATGGAGCAGCACGACCGGCTCACCGTTGTCGGGGCCGGCGACCAGCGCGTCGAAGGTCAGGTCGCCGACCGTGATCCGCGTGTGTCGCACGTCGGTCCCGCCCCCGTCGTTGGCCATGACACCCAGCGTACGCTGCCATCGTCCGGCGCCCGTACGGCCCGGATGAGGATGGTCAACGTCGACACGGGAGTGGGGCATGGATCTGGGACTGCGCGGACGAGTGGCGGCGATCGCGGGCGCGAGCAGCGGACTGGGCCTGGCGATCGCACGGTCGCTGGCGGCCGAGGGGGCCGACGTCGCGATCGGGGCGCGCGACCGCGACCGGCTGGAGGCCGCCCGTGCCGAGCTCGAGGCCGTCGGTGACGGCCGGGTGACCGCCACGTCCGTGGACGTGCGCGACGCCGCCGCGGTCACGCGATGGATCGACGGCGCCGCCGACGAGCTCGGCGCGCTCCACATCGTGGTGCCCAACGCCGGCGGTCCGCCCGGCGGTCGGGCGACCGCGTTCGACCTCGCCGCCTACCGGGACGCGGTTGAGCTCAACCTGCTGTCGCAGATCGCCATCACGCAGGCCGCGCTGCCCCACCTGCGGGCGGGCGGCTGGGGACGCGTGCTGTACGTCGCCTCGGTCTCGGTCAAACAGCCGATCCCCACGCTGGCGTTGTCCAACACGGCCCGGGCCGGCGTTGCCGGCTACGCACGCTCGCTGGTCAGCGATCTCGGCGACGCCGGCATCACCGTCAACGTGCTGGCGCCCGGTTACCACGCGACGGACCGCCTTGCGGAGCTGCTCGGCGACGACCCGGACGCACCTACGGCGATCACGGGCGACATCCCGCTGGGAACCATGGGCGACCCCGACGATCTCGGTGCCGTCGCCGCGTTCCTCGTCAGCGAGCATGCGTGCTACATCACCGGCGCCGTGATCGCGGTGGACGGCGGGATGTCGCGCTCGTTGCTGTAGCGGGGCGGCGCGTGCCCGTCGCGCGCCATCGACCCTCGCCACCCTTGACGACCGGCTCACGTTCGTGGTCGGCGCGACGTCGCACGAGGAACTGCTCGCGACCGGGATCGCGTTCGATGTCGCCAGCCCGTTCCGGGTGCTGGTCACCGCCCTCGTCGCCGGTGCCGACTTCCTCATCCCGTGGACGCCTTCACCGCTGGCGTGGCTCACGGTGGGCGCGATCGCCACCACGCTGATCAGCCTCGTGGTCCGCCGTCCGCTGCGCATGGTGGCGGCCGAGGCGTGGCTGGTGCCGGTGGTGCTGCTGGTCGGCGGGCTGGTCGACACCCGTGCGCTGCATGTCGTGCCGGTGCCCAACCCGCTGGACGGTTACGCGCGGGGCAGTAGAGCTGCGCCGGACGGTGGGGCGTCATCGCGTCCGGCGTTCGATCAGCTCCGCAAGGCGAGCGAGCCGGGCCATGCGCCGACGTTGGCCGAGCGCCGACAGGGGGGCGACGATCCGCTCGAGCTGTGCGGCGGCGGGCCCCGACAGGTCAGCCGTGAACCGCAGCACACTGCCGTCGGCGCCATCGGAACGGACGGCGTTGTCGTAGTCGAGCCGCCACGGTCCGACGGTCGCGTGCCAGGTGTAGCCGCCGTCATCGCGGACCCGGTCGACGGTCATCGGTGTGGCCGCAGGTGAGAAGAACGCCCGCGTGCGGCCGTGCCAGCCCGACGTGATCCGCCGCGTGGGACCGTCGACGGACGCGACGTGCGGTGACCACACCGACCATGCGTCGACGTCGACCAGCAGATCGTGGACGGTCGATGCCGCGGCGGCACACGTCATCTCGGTGGCGATCACCGGTCGACACCTGCCGGGGAGCCGGGCTCGCGGGCACGGGAACCGTCGCGCGCGGCCTCGGTGCGCGGCCCGCCGTCGTCTTGGTTCATGGACCTTCCTCGGGGCCGGGTCGGCGCTAGTGCGGACGGGACGGTACCTCGCCCGCGCCGGTTTCGTCTTCGCGGGGTCTGGTGGCGCTGGTCGCGGTCACGCTCGTGGCGCTCCGGACAGCTCGCGTCGGGGCTCCTGGTGGGCTAGGGGTTCGCGGTGCCGTTCGCCTTCGGTGCCGCGCTCGCCGCCATCGGTGCGCGGCTGGTGCGCACCCAGGTTGCGCGACGCGCCCGCCTGAACGGCGCGCGCCAGGTCGTCGGTGAGCGCAGCCACGACAACGCCGCGGACGTGGTCGTCGCGCAGGATCCGGCGGTGGCCGAGGCCGGTGGTGATGATCAGTTCGGCATCGGGCCAGTCGGCAGCGATGTGGCGACCGTGCTCGAGGGGCACGTCGGCGTCCTTGCTGTCGTGGATCACCAGGCCCCGCGCGGTCAGTTGCGGCACGACCCGGTCCACGTCGAGGACCTCGAACACGTCGGCGCCGTAGCGCTCCTGGTTGGCGCGTCGCAGTGCGCCGGTCAGCCGGTCACCCAGCCGCGCCCGACTGGCGAACTCGTCCAGAGCGTCGCTCGCCCGACGGCCCGGCGCGAGGGCCACCACGGTCGCCGGCACCTGCGCACCCTCCTCCAACGCCCGCAGGGTCAGCGGGAAGCCGAGCGAGTGCGTGACGACGACGTCCGGCTGCTCCCTTCGCAGCACGGACGCGGCGGCGCGCCCGAGCGCGAAGATGTCGGTCGTCGCGCCATCGGTGGCGCCGTGTGCCGGCAGGTCCGGAGCGACGACGCGCCAGCCGGCCGCGATCAGGTCGCCGGCGAGGTAGCGCCAGTCGGCGGCGCGGCCCGCCCAGCCGTGCAGCAGGACGACCGTCGGCCCGTGGCCGCCCTCGTAGCCGCGCAGGATCGTCCCGTCGTGGGTCGTCGTCCACGGGCGCAGTCCCGCGGGGAGGCCGTTGAGCGGGCGCTGCGTCGACGGATGCACCCACGGCGTCAACCACAGTCGCAGCAGCGCCCGGTGCGCCAGCCGTGGGTGGACGCGCCCGAACGCATGTGCGGCGGCGAGCGTCCGGAGGAACGCCGGGGAGCCGATCGTCGGTCGGCGCTGTGGTCGCAGCGACGGCACGTGGTCGGACGCGCGCAGGGGAGCGCTGCGTCCGGCGGCGAGGTCGGCCATGACGTCGTCCAGCGTGATCGCGACCGGGTGGGCGTCGGTGGGGTACATGGCGGCTCCAGGCGTGTGCGCGGGGCATAGGGTTGCTGTTAGCAACGCACGCTACCGAAGTGCGTTTCTTCTTGCAACGCATATGCGTTGTTTTCTGCAACTTAGGCACCTGCGGTGGGGTAGGATGGGCACATGCCCCGTCCAGTGGACCTATCCCAGTTCTCGTGCTCGGTCGCCCGCACGCTCGACGTGGTGGGCGACAAGTGGACGCTGCTGGTGCTGCGCGACGCGTTCTACGGCGTCCGGCGCTTCGAGGACTTCACCCGCGACCTCGGCATCGCGCGCAACGTGCTGGCGTCCCGACTCACCCGTCTCGTGGACGCCGGCGTGCTCGTCCGGCGTCAGTACGAGGAGCATCCGCCCCGGTACGAGTACCGCCTGACCGCCAAGGGCCGTGATCTGCTGCCGGTGCTGCTGACGATGATGCGATGGGGTGACACCTGGGCGAGACCCGAGGACGACGCGCCCATCGATCTGATCCACGACGCGTGCGACCGCAGCACGCGCGCGGTCATCACCTGTGATCACTGCGGGGACGAGCTCACGCCCTTCAACGTCAAGGTCGAGCCGCTGCCTCCCGTGATCGACGAGGTCGTCCGGACCCGGCGCGCCGCCTCCTAGACGTTCGCCACCCGCGTGGCAGTGATCGCCTGTTCGAGGACGTCGACGCAGCGGTCGATGTCGTCGAACTCGATGACCAGCGGAGGACAGAAGCTGATCGTGCTCGTCCCGATCGGGCGCGGGATCATGCCGAGCCGCATGGCGTGCTCGCGGACGGCAGACGCGTCGAGGTCGTCGGCCAGTGCGACGGCCCACACCGCCCCATCGCCGCGCACGCCCTCGACGACGCCGCGGTCGGCCAGATCGCGCAGGCCGTCCGACAGGCGGGCACCGATGCGTGGCGCCCGCTCGAGCAGTCCCTCGCGCTCGGTGATGTCCAAGGTGGTCAGCGCGGCCACGCAGCACGCCGGATGGCCGCTGTAGGTGTGGCCGTGGGCGAGCTTGCGCGCCGGCTCCTGCTCGAGGCGCTCGCGCACCCGGCGCCCGACGAGCACGCCGCCCAGCGGCAGGTAGCCCGACGACACGCCCTTGGCGAACGTGACGAGGTCGGGCTCCACGCCGAAGCGTTGCGCACCCCACCAGGTGCCCAGTCGACCGAACCCGCAGATGACCTCGTCGAGGATCAACCATGCGCCCGTCTCGTCGCACACGCGGCGGAGCCCGTCCAGGTAGCCCTCGACCGGTGGGTACACGCCACCGGCGCCCACCACCGGCTCGGCGATGATCGCGGCCAGCTCGGTGCCGCGTTCGGCGGCGATCTGCTCGACGGCTGACAGGTCGTCGTGGGGGACGTGCACGACGTCGGGCAGGAGCGGCCCGAAGCCTTCCTGGTTCGCCGGCAGCCCGGTCGCCGTCACCGCCCCGTAGGTCACGCCGTGGTACGACGGCGCGCGGCTGATCACCACCGACCGCTGGTCGTCGCCCGCCAGTCGATGGCTCAGCCGCGCGAACTTGAGCGCGGTGTCGACCGCCTCTGAGCCGCTGCACACCAGGAAGACCCGTGGGTCGTCCATCGGTGCCAGCGCTGCCAGGCGCGCGCAGAGCCGCTCGGCCGGCGGGTTGGTGAAGCGTTCGAACGTGTGGAACGCGTCCAGCGTGCGCAGCTGCTCGGCGACCGCGTCGGCGATCTCGCCGCGCCCGTGGCCGACGTTGCAGTACCACAGGCTGGCCATCGCGTCGATGTACCGGTTGCCCTCGTCGTCGAAGACGTGCGCGCCCTCGCCGCGCACGATGTTGATGAAGTCGTCCGCGGTCGGTGGCGTGAACGGGTGCAGGAACGCGGTAGGGCTCATGGCGTCCTCCGGGGAGGCACGGTCAACGGCGCCGGTCCGGTGTCGCAGCTGCCCTCGACCACGTGTGACCCCTCACGCCCGATGTCCCCGGGTCAGTCCCGCCGACCCAGCAGCTTCCACGCCGCAGGCGTCAGTCCCGCCGCGGCCGCGATCTTGATGAGGTCACCGACGACGAACACCAGCGCGCCATTGACCACGGCCTCCTGCAGACCCCATCCGGTGACGACCATCAGCCACGGCACGCCGAGCAGGTAGATGATCAGGTTTCCGGCGCCGAAGGTGGCCAGTGCCGGCAGCACACGACGCTCCCAGCGTCGCTCGGCCAGCCATCCGGTCAGTGCGGCGGCGAACACGAAGCCGACCAGGTAGCCGGCGGTCGCGCCGTAGAGGACGTCGATGCCGCCCGACGCCTCGGTGAAGACCGGCAGCCCGACCGCGCCGAGTGCGAGGTACAGCAACTGGCTGGCCGCACCGGCGCGCCACCCCAGCGCGGCACCACCGAGCAGCACGGCGAACGTCTGACCGGTGATCGGTACGGGCGACCCCGGGATCGGGATCCTGATCTGGGCCGCCAACGCGGTCAGCGCCGCGACCGCGACGACGGCGATGAGCGTCGTCGTCCGCGAGCGTGGGGCGATCTGCCAGGCCAGCGTGGGGGTGGCGGTGGTCACTGCGGGGCTCCGTCCGATGACTGCGTCAGCTGACGCTACACGACCTGGGGTCCGTGCTCCACGTCCTCGGTGCCGTGGGTCGGCGTCGCCTGCGATGCCGCCGTCGACCGTCGTCAACCGGCGGTCGTGTCGGACCGGGCGCGGCTTGGCGCGACCCGTGGCGGCTCGTCGGGCTGCTTGGGGTAGACCGGCGGCCAGGGCGCGTCCATCAGGCCGGCGGCGCGGTCGCGCTCGTGCATCGCCAGCAGGCCGTCGAGTGACTGGGCGGTGTCGCCAATGCCCGCCCACGGGTCGCCACGGTCGGCCAGGCGTGCCGGCAGGCTGGCGATCGTCAACTCGTCGGGGTCGACGTCGTCGAGCTCGTCCCAGAACACCGGCGTCGATACCTGCGCGCCGCCCCGGTCGCGCACGCACCAGGCGCCGAAGACCGTCTTGTGCGGGGCGTTCTGGTTGTAGTCCACGAACACCCGTTCGCCGCGTTCCTCCTTCCACCAGGCGGCGGTGATCAGGTCGGGACGCCGGCGCTCCAGCTCGCGGGCGATCGCCACGGCGGCGTGACGGACCTCGTAGGAGTCCCAGCGCGGCTCGAGCCGGACGTAGACGTGCAGGCCGCGGCGCCCGGTCGTCTTGGGCCACCCCGTGAGGCCGACCTCGCCCAACAACGTGCGCAGCTCGTGGGCAGCGGCGACGGCCTCGGGGAAGCCGGTGCCCGGTTGCGGATCGAGGTCGATGCGCAGCTCGTCGGTGTGCTCGGGATCGTCCGCCAGGAACGGCCACGGATGGAACCCCAGACACCCCAGGTTGATCGCCCACGCGAGGTGGGCGATGTCGGCGACGACCATCGCTCGTGACGGCGTGCCGTTGACGGTGGTGACCGTCGTCGTGTGCAGCCACTCCGGCGCGTTCTTCGGCACCCGCTTCTGGAAGAACGATGGGCCGCCGGCGCCCTCGGGGAAGCGCTGCAGCATGACGGGACGTCCGCCCAGTGCCCGCATCACGGGCTCGCGCAGCCGGACGTAGTGGTCGATCAGGTCGCGCTTGGTCTCACCGCGCTCGCCGAAGAAGACCTTGTCTGCGCTGGTCACGCGGACGTCGTGCCCGTCGATCGTCAGCTGCTGCGCGGTCCCTGCCACGTCACGCATGGTACCGGCAGACATCGCCGGCGCTGCGACGCCACGGTTCGGACACCAGCGACACCGCTGCTGGTGTCACCCGTGTCCGAACCGACGCGCTCGGGGTAGCGTGACCGCCATGCAGGTGTTGTCCTCGCGGGTGCTGCTGCGACCGTCCGATCTCGACGCGTCGGTCGCGTTCTACGAGCAGCAGGTCGGGCTGGTGCGCTACCGCGAGTGGGGGAGCGCCCCGCACCGCGGCATCGTGTACTTCCTCGGCGGTGGCTTCCTGGAGCTGACGGAGACGCCCCCGGGCGGCCCGCGTCCACCGGCTCCTGGCGGCGTCCGGTTGTGGCTGCAGGTTGCCGACGTGGCGTCCGCATGCGACGAACTCGCGGGCCGGGGGGTCGAGATCGCCGAACCACCGGAGCGCAGGCCCTGGGGACTGGTCGAAGCGGTCGTCCACGACCCCGACGGCCTGCCGCTGGTCATCGTCGAGACGCCCATCGACCACCCCCTGCGCCGCCGCGACTGAGCGGCGCGACTGTCGTCGATGGTTTCCTCTGCTACCTCTGACACGTCGTGTGAGCGCGAGCATTGCCCCGGCAACGTGGTCACACGGTCATGAGAGACGGGCGCGCAGGATGTCGCGCGTGATCTCCATGTGCCCGAGGTGCTGGGACAGCTCCTCGTAGATGTGCAGCAGCACGCCGCCCTGGGTCCTGCCGAGTGGCAGTTCCGTATCGTCGGGGTCCGGAGCCGCCGGCGGTGGTGCCGTCGCATCCATGCCAGCGATGTCGGCCTCGAGCTGGTCGCGCGCGGCCACGGCGCGCCGTGCCAGCTCCGCCGTGGCGCCCGTCGCCACGAACTCCGCGGCGCGGTCGCGGACGATCGACCGCCCGGCGATCATCCGTCCACCCCAGTACTCCATGACACCGAGGCAGTGCGTCAGGATGACGTACGGCGAGTTGGCGCCCGGCAGATCGGGGCGCGCGTTGGCGAGGTCGTCGCCCAGAGCGATCACGATCGCGACCATCTCGTCGAGCGCATGGTCGATGTACCACAGCATGTCGCTGGTCGACAGGGTCAGCATCGCCATCTCCCGGTTCGGCGTGTGGCGCGCATGTGCGGCTGTCACCTGCATCATCGCAGACGGCCGACGGTTCGAAGCACGCGGCATCTGCCAGATCATCGGCGACGGTGGTCCCGCCGACGACTCAGGCGGAGTCGAGCAGGGCCTTGAGGCGCCGGTAGTCGGCGGTCACCGACCGTTGTGCGAGGCGTTGGACGAGAGGGCGGGCCAACCGGAAGAACCCGCCGGGATCACCGGAGATCGCTGCAGAGACCTGGCTCGTGGACGCGTCGACCGGTTTCACGGCCCGATGAACGCGGATCGGGAACGGTCCACTGGTCGACCGGATGGTTATCGAGCGCCCCGGATCGTGATCGACGACCTCGAACTCGGTCACGACATCGCGTCCCAGGAACCGCGCCTCCTGCCGGTAGGTGGAACCCACCCCGATCGGTGGCGGCGATGTCCAGGCGCATTGCCGCATGCCACGTTGCCAGCGGGGGTTGTTGGTCGCGTCGGCGACGAAGGCGAACACCTCATCAGCCGGCTTGTTGATCGTCTGCGTCGCGGACAGCTCCACCTGGGCGCTCCTGTGTGATCCCTTGCGTGGGTGGTTCGTCAGGCCGATGGTTCGTTGGGAATCCTGGCCAGCACGTCGTCCGGCTGCTCGTGCCACGGATCGGGTCCCGGCTCGGCGCCACCCACGACCGCGCGCAACCGAGCGAGGAACCGGTCCCAGCCGTGGGAATGCAGCGTCGCAGCGTCGCCGTCGAGGCCCCGGTGGGTCAGCGTCACGTGGGTGCCGTGATCGGTCGCGGTCAGCTCGACCGTCACCTCCGTCGACCCGGCCGGCACGGGGATCGCCTCGGCGCGCTCCCACCCCCACGTGAAGACCAGACGGTTCGGCGGGTCGAGCTCGACGAAGTGGCCGCGGCACGCGTCCTGGTCGGCGAGCGTGAAGCGGAACACCCCACCGGGGACCGGGTCGAGCTCGGCCGTGTCACCCAGCCACCGGACGAGCAAGGCCGGATCGGTGAACATCGCGAACACGATCTCCGGCGGCGCGGCGATGTTGCGCCGCACGACGACGTCAGGCACGGCGCTGCGCCTCCGCCTCGGCTGCGGCCTGCAGCGCAGCGAGCCGGTCGTCCCAGAAGGCCTCGATCAGCACGCGGATGCGGGCGAGGCTCCGCCGATCGGCCCGGTACCACCGGCGATTGCCGTCGACGCGCACATCGACGAGGTCCGCGTCACGCAGGACCCGCAGGTGCTGGCTCGTCGCCGGGCGCGACATGCCGGTCCGTTCGGCAAGATCGGTCGATGTCCGCTCGGCGTCCCACACCAGCCGCAGCATGCGTCGCCGACCGGGATGTGCGATCGCGCGCAGTGCGATGTCGTCTGCCGCCACGTCAGCTGGTTCAGCACTCACGCAATTAAGATATCACGCAAACTCCGAGATGGACGCAGACGGCGACGACCCCTCAACCGGGAGGGGTCGTCGGATCAGGCCAGGCGAAGGCGGGGGCGAAGTCCCAGCCGTGGCCGGCGGCGTGCCCACGGGCGCGGGCGGCGGGCGGCGGCGCGGCGGCGGGCCCCCTCGGCCTCACGCAGGCGGTCGGACATGACGGCGGCTGCGTAGTACTCGAAGTGTGACATGGCGGTGGGCTCCTCGTCGTGGCGGCAGTCCACATACTGAGGTGTCGTGGTCGGGCGGCCATGGGCGCCGGTTGCCCAGATCACGCGCCCATGTGCCCACCTCCGTAGGCAGGCACCCGTGTGATCAGGATGCGGTACGTGGCCGCCCTCTCGTCCCGGACGCTGCGGTCGGAGGGCCGCAGACGGCGTGACCCCCTCCGGTGGGGGAGGGGGTCACGGGGGGATGGGATCATGCCAGGCGCAGGCGGAGGCGGGCGCGGCGCAGTGGTCCGCTCCTTGTCCAGCGCGGCTTCTGGCGGACGACGGCCGGCCGGCGCGCCGCGTCAGCTTCGCGCCGGCGGTCGGCCATGACGGTGGCGACGTGGTACTCGATGTGCGACACGACGGTGCTCCCTGTTCGGTGTGGACAGGGGCCAGCATGCTGCTGTCGCCTCACCGGGCCATGGGCGTCGGATGCCCACATCTCAACGGCCCTCGCCCACCTGTCAGCCGTCCACCGCCGAGGTCATCGACCGACCCAGCCACGTCGCCGGGACACCGTCACGCCTGCTGCTCGACCTGATCCTGCAGCCCGAAGATGAACTGTGCCCAGGCCGGCGTGATGACCGGGATGATGGGATTGGCGGGATCGAAGCCCTCATGCGTGAACACCAGTCGCGTGCCCTCGACGCCGTCGGGTTGCTCGACCTGCCACCGGATCGTCGTGTCAGCCCACCACGGCGGGAAGGCCTGCGTGTGCCACGCGACGCTCCGCTCGTCGCGTTCGACGGCGAACGCGAACGGCTGCGGAACGTCGGGGAACGAGATGCGGAACTCGCCACCGTCCTCGCCCGGCGCCCCGTCGACGGGGCGGGACCACCAGCCCTCGACGCCCGCGGACGTCGTCAGCGCCTCCATCACCGCCTCGGGCTCGGCGTCGATGTCGAACTGCATGCGGACGGCGTAGTCACCCATGGGGAGATCCTCCTGTAGCTACTTTAGCGAAGGGTAATGTAATGGATGGATTGCGCTGCTTCAAGGTGGACTAAAATGCGGCGTATGGACGCCTGGCAGATCGTCGCGGAACCCCGACGTCGTGAGATCCTGCGGCTCGTCTGGGACGGCGAACTGTCGGCCGGCGACATCGCCGACCGGTTCGACGTCACGTTCGGCGCGGTCTCCCAGCACCTCGGCGTGCTGCGGGACGCCGGCTACGTGACGGTCAGGCGCGAGGGCAACCGGCGGTACTACCGCACCGACAAGGACCGGCTCGGGCCGCTTCGACCCGCGCTGGAGCAGATGTGGCGTCAGACGCTGGACGATCTGGCCGGGGCGATCGAGGCCGACCTCACGGAGGACCGAGATGGCCGCTGAACCGTCGCCGCTGGTGGTCGAGCGTCACGTCGACGCCGCGCCGCCTGCCGTCTACGCGTACCTGACCGACTCCGAGCGGTGGGCGCGGTGGCAGGGTGAGGAGGCCACGATCGATGCACACCCGGGGGGACTGTTCCGGGTGCGCATGGGCAACGGCATGTGTGCGCGGGGTCAGTTCGTCGAACTCGTGCCCCACAAGCGGGTCGTGTTCACCTGGGGCTGGATCGACCTGCCCGACCTGCCGCCCGGCTCGACCGTCGTCGAGATCGACCTCGAGGACGACGGCGACGGTACGCTGATCCGGCTGACCCATCGCGACATGCCCGCCGACCACGCGGACATGCACCGGGTGGGCTGGGTCCACTACCTGGCGCGGTTGGCCGTCTGTGCCGCCGGCGGTGATCCCGGTCCCGATCCGGGAGCAGGCTGACGGGACGCCGGTCGCCACGTCTGCGGGCCAGCACATTGAGGCTGCATGGCGCCGGCCGTTCACGCGCCGAGTGGCAGGCTGCGCTGTCCCGGGACCGGCAGCGCCGGGAGTGGGTCCACGACGGACTCGGGCGCGCGTGCCGGCGCAGTCTGTACGGGTCCGAAGAGCGCTGGGAGCAGTGCCGACTGGTCCGGTCCGGGCCTCGGTCGTAGCCGGCGGTGGTGGGACCGGACATAGATCCCGCGACGGTAGTGCCATCGGACGAATGCCATTGTCGCCCAGCATAGAACATATGTTCGACTATGGGCTGCCTGGTGGCCGGTGCGGCACGGAGGTCGGCGCGGCGTCGCGGGGACGGGGATCAGCGGCGTCGGGCATGTGGAGGTGCTGGCGGCATGCGGCGTTCACGCGTGTTGGTTCACGCTCTCGGTGGGTAGCAGAGGTGCATGACTTCTGACACCGCATCACTGGACGCCGCGACCCGCAAGGAGCTGTACAAGCTCGCCAAGAAGCGCGGCATCGAAGGACGCTCGTCCATGAGCAAGGAGGAGCTGATCGCCGCCCTCCGTGCGGACGACGGCTCGCCCGGTGGGGATGGCGGTGCCTCCGACGGTCAGGCGCCTGCCGAGGCCCGACCACAGCGCAGCGACGTCGTGGACGTGGACGAGCAGACCATGGAGGAGGCCGTTGACGCGGCGGCGCCCGACGCGGCCGGCGAAGACCCGACCACCGCGTCGCGCTTCGAGGCGTTCAAGGCGCTGGCGGAGGCGCGCGCACGCGGTGAGTTGGTCATGCTGCCGCGCATCCTCAGCGGCAACGACCGGCGGCTGCACGTCCGTCAGACCCTGCGCGAGGACCATCAGACGCGCATCGCCACCGGGCACGAGGATGCGGACGTCAAGTTCGACGAGCTGGCCGACTCGCTGTTCGCGTTCTTCCGCGGTACGTGCCTGCTGTTCTACCGGGACCTGGCCGGCGAGGACGCGTGGATGCCCACGGTGCTGACGCTCGGCGATGTCCACCCGGAGAACTTCGGCGTCATGCCCAGTGCGGACAACGTGCCGATCTTCGGGGTCAACGACTTCGACGAGTCCTACTACGCGCCGTTCACGTGGGACCTCAAGCGCGGCGCCGTCGGATTCATGCTCGCCGCCGAGGAGGAGGGCGACCACGGCGCCAAGCGCCAGCGCAGGATCGCCGAGCGGTTCGTACGCGGCTACATCGAGGGCATCGCGGAGTACGCGGAGGACCCTGTCGAACACGAACATCAGATCCGCCTCGACAACGCGCCGAAGTTGATCCGCAAGCTCATCAAGGGCGCCAAGCAGGACCGCGCGCAGTGGCTGGCCGACGATCACCACGACGAGTTCGGCCGCGGGTTCCGCGCCGACGACGAGCTCGTGCCTATCTCCAGCCGCCGCGACGAGTTCCAGGCCCTGATCGACCGGTTCGTCGAGGAGAACGACGTCGACGTGCCGCCGCGTGCCGGTGACTTGCGCGTCAAGGACGTCGCCGAGCGCAAGGGTGCGGGCACGGCGTCACTCGGACTCGCTCGCTACTACCTGCTGATCGAGGGCCCTCGGGCCGACGGCAGCGACGATCTCGTCATCGAGTTCAAGCAGGCACGTCGGTCGGCGATGGCGGGGCTGGTCCCGCCGTCGGAGTACGCGTTCGACGGCCATGCCGACCGCATCGCGTACGCGCACGGTGTCCAGTTGGTCCGCGGCGACGTGTTCTACGGTCACATCGAGTTCGAGGGCATGAGCTTCATGTCGCGCGAGCGCGCCCCGTACCGCGACGACATCGCCCTGGACGACCTGTCCAAGAAGCAGTGGATGCGCTACGCCGAGATCTGCGGGCGCACGCTCGCCCACGCCCACGCGCTGTCGGACGATGTCGGCCAGCTCGAACACGACATCGAACCCAAGATCATGGACGCGGTCGGCAACCGCGAGCTGTTCATCGACGACATCGTCCGCTTCGCGGAGGAGGCCGCCGATCGCGTGCGCCGGGACCACGAGCTCTTCATCGCCGATCACGAGCTCGGGGCGTTCACCATGATCGACCGCGTCTACACCTGACGTTCCGCGCCGCCGTCCGGGGATGCGATCCGGCGTCGTCCCTCGGCGGGTCAGGCGCCGACGGGCCGAGCGGGCGGGGCGGTGGTGTCCCGCTGGTGGCGCGCCAGCGCGCGCACGTCGGCGTGACGGTGCCGCCCGTTGAGCACCTTCCACGCGTCGTCCGCACCGGCCGTCATGCCGACGCGGGCGAGCGCGGTCGCCCGGCAGCACACCAGCACGGCGCTGAGGTCGTCGACGGCGACCACGCCGTGGGTGAGCGCCAGCACCTCCTCGTCGCGCCCCGCGGCCGTCAGCAGGCAGACGCGGGCGACCGCCGCGTGGACGGTCGGCGGTGCCGTGGCGAGGACGTCGTCGGCGTTCGCGTCGGTCGTCGCCTCGTCGAAGGCGGCGCGCAGGTCGGGTCCCTCCGAAGCGTCTGGGTCGCCCAGACGCTCGAGCGCGTCGAGCATCGTCATTGCGGTCGACGACGTGGACATGCGCTCTGGACCTCCCGCACTTGCGCACCACCCCGGCAGCGCTGTCTGACGACCATAGGTCATGACCCGGCCACGACGCAGCGCCCGCCGACACAGAAGTTTGAACTTTCGGTCTCATGGATGGCGCATCCAGGCGCGTTGAACGGTGGGCATGAGCGCGCGGCGTCGACCGCCAGCCGGACGGACGTCGCACGTCGGGCACACTGGGCGCCCATGCCCACCGCCGCACCGCTGTCGTCATTCCTCTCCGATGCGTCCTCCGACGTCGAGACGCTGCTCGACGCGATGACTGCGTGGGCCGCCGAGCGCGGCATGACGCTCTACCCCCACCAGGAGGAGGCGATCCTCGAACTGCTGACCGGCAGCAACGTGGTGCTGTCGACGCCGACGGGCTCCGGCAAGTCGCTGGTGGCGCTCGCGGCCCACGCGCGGTCGGTGACCGGCGGCGCGCGCTCGTGGTACACGGCACCGGTCAAGGCGCTGGTCAGCGAGAAGTTCTTCGACCTCTGTCGCGAGCTCGGGGCGGCCAACGTCGGGATGATGACAGGCGACTCGTCGTTCAACGCCGACGCGCCGGTGATCTGCGCCACGACTGAGGTGCTCGCCAACGTGGCGTTGCGCGGCGGCGCCGCCACCGACGTCGGCACCGTCGTGCTCGACGAGTTCCACTTCTACGGCGATCCGGACCGCGGCTGGGCCTGGCAGGTGCCGCTGCTGAACCTGCCACGGTCGGCCTTCCTGCTGCTGTCCGCGACGCTGGGCGACATGACCGCACTGGCCGAGGACCTCACCCGACGCACCGGGCGCCCCACCGCCGTGGTCACCGACGCGCAGCGGCCGGTACCGCTGTCGTTCGAGTACGCCCGCAGCCAGCTGCACCACACGATCGAGTCGCTGCTGGACCGCGACGCGGCGCCGCTGTACATCGTCAGCTTCAGCCAGGCCGACGCGGTGGCGCAGGCCAACGCGATCACGTCGGTGACGAAGAAGCTGTCCGACGAACGCAAGGAGGCCGTCGCCGACGAGCTCGCCAGAGCCCGGCTGGCCTCCGGCTTCGGGCGCGACCTCGCGCGGCTGCTGCGCAACGGCGTCGGCGTGCACCACGCCGGCATGCTGCCCCGGTACCGCCGCGTCGTGGAGCGCCTCACCCAGCAGGGCGCCCTGCGAGTGGTGTCGGGCACTGACACGCTCGGCGTGGGGGTCAACCTGCCGATCCGCACGGTCGTGCTCACGCGGCTCTACAAGTTCGACGGCTCCGAGAACCGCCTGCTGACGGCGCGCGAATTCCATCAGATCACCGGTCGCGCCGGCCGCGCCGGCTACGACACGCACGGTTTGGTCGTCTGCCAGGCGCCGGAGCACGTCGCCGAGAACGAGGCCGCGCTGGCCAAGGTCGCCGACGACCCCCGCAGGCGCCGCAAGCTACGCCGCGCCGCCCCGCCCAAGGGGTTCGTGCACTACGACGAGACCACCTTCAAGCGGCTGCAGGAGGCGCCGCCCGAGCGGCTGGAGTCATCGTTCAAGGTGACGCCCGGCATGCTGCTGCAGCTGTTGGACCGCACGGGCGACCCGTGGGTGGCGGCCCGGGATCTGCTGACCGACAACCACGAGCCACGTGACCGGCAGCGGCAGCACATCCGGCGGGCCATCGGGCTGTACCGCGCACTGCGCGACGCGGGGGTGGTCGCGCGACTCGACGCTCCCGACGAGCACGGGCGCCTGGTCGTCGTCGACCACGATCTGCAGGAGGACTTCGCGCTCAACCAGCCGCTGGCGCCGTTCATTCTTCACGTGCTGCCCACGCTCGACCGGCATGATCCCGCCTATCCGCTCCACGTGCTCGCGCTGGTCGAGAGCGTGCTGGATCAGCCGTGGCCGATCCTGTACGCCCAGCAGGACAAGGCCCGTGACCGGGCCATGGACGAGATGAAGGCGGCGGGCATCGAGTACGAGCAGCGCATCGAGTTGCTCGAGAAGATCCGCTGGCCCCAGCCGTTCGCGGAGTTCATCTACGATCGCTTCGACCGGTGGCGGGTCACCAACACCTGGATCGGCGACCGCAACATCGCGCCCAAGGGCGTGGTGGCCGACATGTTCGACCGCGCGATGGACTTCCCCGAGTTCGTCCGGCACTACGGGATCAAGCGCAGCGAGGGACGGCTCCTGCGGTACCTGACCGACTGCCTGCGCACCTGCGAGCGCACGGTGCCCGACGAGGCCAAGACCGACGAGGTGGAGGACCTGCTGGACTGGCTCGCCGCGGTGATCCGGGCGACCGACTCGAGCCTGGTCGACGAGTGGCAGGCGCTGATCGCGCAGGCGGCCGTGACCGGCGACGACGCGCTGGTCCCCGCGGCGCTCGTCGCGAGGGCCGCAGTGACCGTCCCCGATCCCGAGGCGGACCACGACATCACGGCCGATCGGCGCGCGTTCCGGACTCTCGTACGCACACGGGCCTTTCGTTGGGTGCAGCTGGCCGCTGCGCGCTCGTGGGACGCGCTGGCCTCCGACCTCGCGGAGGCCGGTGACCGCAGCTGGTCCGCCGAGCGGTTGGCCGACGCGTTCGGCCCCTACTTCACCGAGCACGACGAGATCGTCCTGACCGGTGATGCCCGCGGCCCCGCGCTGTTCCAGCTCGACCACGCCGACCCGGTCAGCTGGACGCTGGCGCAGGTGGTGCTCGACCCCGCCGACCACCGCGAGTGGTATCTCGACGTCACCGTCGACCTGCCCGCGAGCGCTGAGGCGGGCGAGATCCAGGCGACCCTGCACGGTCTGGCCCGCCGTTGAGCGGCCGTCGACGGGTCGGGGCCGCCGTGGTGTACTGGTCGAAGTGAGCCACCCGCCCGGGGAGCGTCCGTGCCGCAGCCGATCGATGTCGCGCGCAAGCGGTGCTGCGACGCGTCGGTCACGTCGGGGGTGGGTGGTTGAGCGGCACGCAACCTGACGGTGCCGGGCGGTCGACGACCTCAGCCGCGTTCGCAGACGCGGTGCTGGCGGCGCTGGCCGACGCCCTGGTCGGTGTGCGCCCGCAGCTGGAGCGGCTGCTGCTCGCCCTGTTCTGCCAGGGACATGTGCTGATCGAGGACGTGCCGGGAACGGGCAAGACGGCGGCGATCAGAGCGCTCGCCGCCGCCACGGGTCTCAGCGCCGGACGGGTGCAGGGCACGCCCGACCTCCTGCCGTCACAGGTCACCGGCGTCAACGTCGTCGATCCGTCCACGGGGCGCTTCACGTTCCGCCCCGGTCCGCTGTTCGCCTCACTGGTGCTGGTCGACGAGATCAACCGCACGACGCCGCGCACGCAGTCCGCGCTGCTGGAGGCCATGGCGGAGCGCCAGGTCACCGTCGACGGTGAGACCCACCGCCTGCCGCAGCCGTTCGTCGTGGCCGCCACGCAGAACCCGATCGAGCACGCCGGGACGTTCCCGCTCCCCGAGGCGCAGCTCGACCGGTTCCTACTGCGCATCGAGATGGGTGTCCCGGCACGCGAGGCGCGACGGACGATCCTGCACCGCCACCGCGACCACGATCCGGTGGCGGGCATCCGTCAGGTCGTCGCTCCCGACGACCTGACGGTGGTGTGGGACGAGGTCGCGGCCGTGCACCTGTCCGCGCCGGTCGAGGACTATCTGATGGACGTCTGCGATGCGACCGGCGAGCACGACGACGTGGCGCTCGGCGCCAGCGTGCGTGGCATGCTGATGCTTGAACGGGTCGTCCGCGCGCTCGCGGCGCTGCGCGGTCGCGGCCATGTGCTGCCCGATGACGTGCAGGACGTCGGGGTCGCCGTGCTGGCGCACCGGCTGGTGCTGTCGACCGACGCGCACGTGCGCGGGCGCAACAGCCGCGACGTGGTGCGCGAGATCATCGCGAAGGTGCCGGTGCCCGGCACCGGTGACGACTGAGCGTCGATGTCACCCCGGATCGGGCTGGTGCTGGTCGGGCTGCTGGTCATCGGGCTGCCCATCCCCGGCAACGCGCTGATCAGCGTGACGCTGTGGGCCGTCGGCGCGATCGCGTGGCGGTGGTCGGCGGACGTGCAGCGGGGCGTGTCGGTGACATGGGACGGGCCGCCGCGGGTGCAGCCGGACGCGACGGTGACCGGCACGCTGACCGTGGAGAACCGTTCGAGATGGCCCGTGCCCTGGCTCGAGGTCGATCTTCGGCTGCCGGCGGCCGCGGCGGAACCGCACGCGTTCAGCTTCGTCCTGCGCCTGCGGGGCCGCCGGCGCCGGCGGTTCCCCGTCGCGTTCGTCGCGGGTGCCCGCGGCGTCCACGGGCCGTCCGAGCTGACGTGGACAGCGCCCGACCCACTCGGCCTGCCCGCACCGCACGGTGTGGGAACGTGGCGGGGTGCGACCGTCATCGTGCCGCGCCTGGCGCCGGTACGGCGCCTGGACCTGCCGTCCCGCTCGCCGCTGGCCCAGCTGTCCCACCCCCGCTCGCTCTTCTTCGACCGCACCGCGCTCGTGGGACTGCGTGACTACCAGCGTGGTGACCCGCTGTCGAGCGTCCACTGGCCGGCGACCGCCAGGGTCGGGCGCCTGATGCGGACCGAGGCCGAGCGCGCCGCCGCCCGGGAGTTGCTGGTCTGCCTCGACCTGCGGACCGACGGCTATCAGCGGCGCGGTCGTCCCCCGGTCGCCGAGGCGGCGATCAGCACGGCCGCATCGCTGCTGGCGGACACGATGATCGCCGCACGGCAGCAGGCCGGGCTCGTCCTCTCATGGCCCACCCGCGACGACGGTGCGGCCGAGAGCCGGCGGTGGCCCGTGCGCGGCGGCGACCGCCACCTGCACACGATGCTGGACACGCTCGCCCGGATCGGTCTGCACGACGCCGTGCCGCTGGACGCGCTCGTGCAGGGCGCGGTGCGCGGCCTGCACGCGGGCACCACGGTGGTCGTGGTCACCGGGATCGTCGACGAGACGCTCGGCCCGGCCGTCGCGGAGGCGAGCCGTCGTGGTCTTGCGGTCGTGGTCACCAGCGTCGGCAGCGGCGTCGAGTGGGAGTCGCGTCTGCCGACCCACGTCGCCGGGGCGCATTGCGTGGCCGTGGCGGCCGATCGCGCGCTGCAACGGTTGCCGTTGTGAGCCCCGCCGATCCGCCCGCTGCGGTGACGCGTGCCTCCCTGGTGGCGGCATCCGTCCCGATCGGGCTGCTCGGGTGGGTGGCGGTGCAGGCGGCCGTGCCGTGGCTGACCGCGCCGGTGCTGGCGGTGGCGGTCGGGATCGCCGCGGCGTGGGGTGCACGGGTCGGCGTGGAGGCGACCGACCGTCGCGGCGGCATCGTGGGGCGGATGGTGCTGCGGGTGCTGCGCGGCGTCGTGCTGGTCGGCGTCGCGGCGTTGACGATGGTGGTGTCGGGCACCGGAGCGCCGGCTGTCCGTGGGCCGCCGCTGGCCGTCCCATCGGTGCTGTTGATCACGGCGTTTCTCGCCGGACGGTCCATTGGACGCATCCACCGCAGGCAGGCCGATCCGCTGCGCACGGTGCGGGCGCACCGCAGCGCGGACGCGGCGCTGATGGGGGCGTTACTGACGGGCGTGCTCGTCGTCGCGGGCATCGTCACGTTGGCGTGGGCGGCGGACGGCCTGGTGCCGCCGCCGGCATGGATCGGTGTCGCGTGGGTGCTGGTCGCGTTCGCCATGGTCGTCGGCGCACGCCCCTACGTGCTGCGCGCCCGCGCGGCGATGACCGGGCCTCCCGACGGCGACGGCTGGACGCGGACGCTGTTGCCGGTGCTCGGTGTGACCGTGCTGCTGGTCGCGGTCGCGGCGATCGCGCTCGCCGCAGGCGCCGAGAGCGCGTTGCGCGCCGCCCTGCCGCAGATGCCGGCGGTGCAGCTCGATCTGCTGGACGGAACGGCCGGCTCGCCCGCGTCGGCACCGTCCGCTCCGGCGCCGCCATCCCGGCGCGTGATCTGGCAGATCGCCGCACTGCTGGCGCTCGCATTGGCGATCGTCATCGGTCCGGTCAGGCGCCGTCGCGGTCAGCGTCGCGTGCGACCCGGGCACGGCATGTCGCTGCTGATGTTCCTGCGCTCGCTGTTCGCCTTCCGACGCGACAGGACGACCGTCGACGCCCCCGACGAGGTCCTGGCCGCGCGGACGCCACCCCCCGACGACGTCGGCGTGCGCGCCCCGCCACCAGCGTGGACCCGGCTGCTGCGCCGCCGCCCCCGGGACCCCGAGGCAGCGATCCTCTACGACTACCGGCAGGTGCAGCGGCGCCTGCCGCCGTCCGCTCGACGCCGGTCATCGGAGACGGTGCTCGCACATGCGACCAGGAGCGGGGCGGCCGCTCTGGACGAGCTCGCGGGGCTCGTGTGCGCGATCCGCTACGCGGGACGCGAGGCGACCGCCGCCGACGCTGCGCGCAGTCGCGAGCTTGCCCGGCAGCTGCGCAGCCGATGATCAGGCCGTGATGGACCGTACGAGGAGTGGACCCGCGACGAGCTGTACGAGCGCGCCCGGGAGCTCGACATCGACGGCCGGTCCGAGATGGACAAGGACGAGTTGATCGACGCTCTGCGCAACCACTGAGCAGTGGTTGGGCCAGTCGACGGATGTGCGCCACTGGACGGCGGCGGCCTAGGCTCATGGCGACCGAACGACTGGAGCGCATCATGACCGCCCAACCGGTGCCCGAGCACCTGCACACGGTCACACCCTCGCTGGTCTGCACGCCGTGCGTCGACGCGATCGCGTTCTACGAGCGCGCGTTCGGCGCGACCGAGATCGGGCCCCGGATGACCGGACCCGACGGGTCGGTCGGCCACGCCGAGATCCGCTTCGGCGACAGCGTGATCATGCTGGCCGACGAGTGGCCGGGCGGGCCGACGCAGTCCCCGACGACGCTCGGCGGCTCCACCGCCGCGCTGTTCATCTACACCGATGACGTCGATGCGCTCTGGCAGCGCGCGCTGGCTGCGGGAGCCGAGGTGGTGTTCCCGCTCGAGGACCAGTTCTACGGCGACCGCTCGGGGCGCGTACGCGATCCGTTCGGGCACACGTGGGGCCTCGGACAGCACGTCGAGGACGTCAGTGACGAGGAGATGCGGCGCAGGATGGAGGCGTTCTACACCGCCGGCGACTGAATCGGACGTCCCTCCGCGGCCTTCACGGTGCACCGCGCGGGCGCCGTCGTTCCACGAGCGCATCCCGGCGGTGGTGCTGAGGATACGTCCGGTCAGCGGGGTGCTTCGCCGGTCGGTTCAGGTCACCGTCAGGTCGCGGCGTCGGAACGCCACGAGACCCGCCGCGGCCGTCGCCGCCGCAACGGCGCACAGCGTGAGCACGGGGGTGACCCCGGCATCCTCGAGCGGCATGCGGCCGATGTGGTCAAGCGGGGACAGGTCGTGCGCCCACTGCGGGAGGTCGAGCAGCTGGCCGAACAGCGCCAGGACGACGGCGTAGGCGAACACGAGCCACACCAGGGGCAACGCGCGGGGAGCGATGCCGTACAGCAGCACGCCGACCGACGCGAACACCAGCAGCTCGGGGATGCGCACGGCGTGCGCCGCGGTCAGCTCCGCGATCTGTCCGACCTCGCCGGTGCTGGCGGCGGCGCCGATCCCGAACGCCAGGCCCGTCACGACCAGGATCGTGACCGCGGCGGCGCAGACCACCAGCAGGTGCGTGCCCAGCCAGCGCACGCGTCCGGTCATGGTGGCCAGCACGGGCTCGGCGCGCCCGCTGGTCTCCTCGCCGCGCACCTTGTGCAGCGCGAGGATCGTGAAGGCGCTGACGATGATCACGTCGTAGAGCGCCATGAAGCTCAGGTAGCCGTCCAGTACGTCATCGGTGGCACCCAGGATCTCTGCGAACTGACCCGACAGGTCCGCGAAGGTGTCGGTCATCGGTCCGACCAGCGCGCCGTAGGTGAGGCCGAGCACGGCCAGCGCGACCGTCCAGCCCAGCAGGCCGGCACGCTGGAGGCGCAGCGCCAGGGTCGACGGCGAGCGCAGCCAGGCGGCGGCGCCCGCCGGACCGCGCCGGGCCGACCGCAGCCCGGCGCCCAGGTCGCGGCGGTCGGCCAGCGCGAAGGCGCCGGCGGTCGTGGCGGCGACCAGGCCGAGGGAGAGCAGCAGCGGCCACCAGCGCCCGTCGACGAACGGGCGGGTCTGCTGCGACCACGCGAGCGGTGAGAACCACGACAGCAGGCTGCCGTGTTCGGTCAGGGAGTCGCCGGCCGCGCGGATCAGGTACGCGACGCCCACGACGGCCCCGGCGAGGCCGGACGCGGCACGCGAGTACTCCGTGATCTGCACGGTCACGGCGGTCACGGCCGCGAACACGAGGCCGACGGCTCCGACGCCGGCGCCGAACAGCAGCGCGTCGCCCGGCGCGTAGCCGAAAGTGGCGGTCGCGGCGCCCAGCAGCAGGGCGAGCAGCACGTCGGCGGCGACGGCGACGATCAGGGTGGCCGTCAGCGGGGCGCTGCGACCGACGACCCCGGCCCGGACCAGCTCGGCGCGCCCCGACTGCTCCTCGACCCGCGTGTGGCGCGAGACCAGCAGGATGTTCATCAGCGCCGCGGCCAGCAGGAAGTACAGCCCGTAGGTGCCGACGAAGAACTGCTCGTAGGTCAGGCCGGCGTCGAAGCCGTAGCCAGGTCCGCTGAGCACCGCGCCGACCGGCCCGGCGGAGAACTGGCTGAACGCCGCCAGGTCCGCCTCGGTCGGGGCGATGATCGGCAGCGCGGTGTTGAAGTAGAACACGAACACGGTCAGGCCGAGCAGCCAGCCCGGCAGCTTGATGCGGTCGCGCCGCAGTGTCAGCCGGACGAGCCGCCACGTCCCGGTGGTCAGGTGGTCACGACGGCGGACGTCAGCGCGCCGCGCGGTCACGGCGGTCACGGTGCCACCTGCGCGCCGTTGGCGCGGACCTCGTCGCCGTAGTGGCGCAGCAGCAACTGCTCCAGTGTCGGCGGGTGCGCCACGATGGAACGGATGCCCGACGCGGCCAGGTGCCGCATGACGGCGTCGACGTGCTCGCCGTCGACCTCGAACCGGACCTGCCCGTCGACCGGGCGCACGTCGTGGACCCCCACGAGCGCGGCCAGGCCGTCGGTGGAGCGGTTGGTCTCGACCGTGACGGTCGTGCGGGTCAGGTGGCGCATGTCCGACAGGGACCCCGACTCGACGATCCTGCCGCGCCGGACGATCGAGATCCGGTCGGCCAGCACCTCGACCTGTGCCAGGATGTGCGACGACAGCAGCACGGTCCGGCCGGCGGCCCGGACCTCGCGGATGCACTCCTGGAACACGGCCTCCTTCAGCGGATCCAGTCCGGCGGTCGGTTCGTCGAGCAGGAGCACCTCTGCGTCGGAGGCCAGGGCGGTGATCAGCGCAACCTTCTGCCGGTTGCCCTTGGAGTAGGTGCGGCCCTTCTTCGTGGGATCCAGGTCGAAGCGCTCGCACAGCCGGTCGACCCGTGCACGGTCCACCCCGCCGTGCAGGCGCCCCAGCACGTCGATGGTCTCGCCACCCGTCAGGTTGGGCCACAGCTCCACGTCGCCCGGAACGTAGGCGAGGCGGCGGTGCAGGCTGACGGCCTCCGACCAGGGGTCGTGGCCCAGGACGCTGGCGCGGCCCGCGTCCGCGCGGAGCAACCCGAGCAGGATGCGGATCGTGGTGGTCTTGCCCGCCCCGTTCGGCCCCAGCAGCCCGTGGACCTCGCCGGTGGCCACCGACAGGTCCAGGCCGTCGAGCGCACGCGTGGACCCGTAGGTCTTCACGAGCCCCGTGACCGCGATCGCGTCACGTGTCGTCATGCTCATCACCCTCCTCGCCGGTCGGTGGTCGCAGTTGGCGGATGTACGCCGCGAGCGCCGCACGCGCCTTGCCGCCCACGTCCGAGGTCACCCAGCGCCCCATCGCCGCGTAGACGTCGAGGATCAGCAGCCCCACGCGCGGCGCCACGGCCGGCTCGGCGACGTCGGCGCCCAGCCGGCGCGAAAGCTGCCCGCGCAGAACGCCCATGCCCAGATGCATGATCATCAGGACCGTCGCCGCGTCGCGGCTGCGCGGATCGCCGCGCGGAAACAGGTCGAGCTGGCCCTGTGTGAGGAACCGCTCGGTCCTGGCTGCCATCCAGTCGAACAGCGCGTTGCCGGCGTCGGACCCCTCGAGGATCATCTGCACCACGTACCGGACGAGCACCTCGTCGTTGCCGTAGAGCAGTGACGCGAAGTCCGGGCGGTCGACCGCGGTCGCGGCCTCCTCGATGAGCTCCATCTGCGGTCCGAGCAGGTGCAGGACCCGGTCGTCACACGCCTGTCGCAACCCGTCCTTGGTGCCGAAGTGGTGCTGCACGAGCCCGACCGACACGCCCGCGGCGTCGGCGATGTCTCGCAGGGTGGCGTCCGAGAAGCCGCGCTCGGCGAACTGCGCCATCGCGGCGTCACGGATGCGCGCCCGCGCGGTCAGGTCCTCGACGGGCCGTTCGCTGGACCCGTAGATCGAACGCATGAACTGGCTCCCATACGTATGCTGTGCCAACAGTATATACGTATTGTAGCCTGCGCAGTACAGGTTCGCCGGGCACATGTCGGGGCGGGGGGCGACACGCTCGCAGATGTCCCGAGCCCCCACGCATCGGCCGGATGACGGACGTATCCCCGGCCCGCCGTCCCGTTGCCGATCACGACGCAGGGACGGCGCGCAGCCAGCGGGCGTCGTCGTCCAGCCACGCGTCCGGTGCGAGCCCCGCTGTCCGCAGGAGCTCGGCGAGGGCCGCGTCGTCGAGCAGCACGGCGGCGTAGTCCTGCGTCCACGTCCGCCCGGCGACCGTGTAGTGGGCGCTGGCGGAGAACTGCGCGCCCTGTCGCGTCTGCACCTCGTGGCGGATGTGCACACCGTGGACGGCGCCCTCCTGCTGATCGAACGCGTCGAGGAGGTCGGGGTGGAAGCGCTCGACCAGCACGACGCCGTGGTCAGCGACGTGGCGCCGGCAGGTCGTGAGGAACGCGCCGGCATCGGTCGGATGGTTGACCAGATGACTGGCGAGCACCACGACGTCGAACGTCATTCCGAGGTTCAGCCCGGCGATGTCGGCATGGACCGCGTCGACGGCGGGCGACAGGTGGGCGAGCATGCGCTCGTGGATGTCGACCCCGGTCACGGCGAATCCCGCGTCGGCCAGCGCGTTCGCCAGCCGTCCGACGCCGCAGCCGAGGTCGAGCATCGACCCGCCCGGCGGCACCTGGTCGCGCACCAGATCGAGCGCGTCATGCGCGGGCATCGCCAGATAGACGGGCACCGGGGAGCCGTCGGGCGCCACGTCGTCGACGGCCGGTTCCATCATGGCTCCAGGATGACTGTTTCCGCCGGCGGCCGGTACAGCGCGGCCGCAGGCGGCTACCGTCGTCGCGACCGATCGCACCGAACCCAGCAATGGACCCGTCGTGAGCCCCGCCGTCGCCGATCTGCGTGCGCGCCTGCCGCAGCTGACACTGCGCGACGAGCGCCGGCTGCGGCGGCGGCTCGACCGCGTGCGCCGGCGCGACGGTGAAGCCCGCGCCGAGGCGCTCGCGGCGGTGGCGGGTGAGATCGACCGCGCGGAGCAGCACGTCGCACGGCGACGCGCCGCCGTGCCGTCGGTGACCTACCCGCCCGAGCTGCCCATCTCGGCGCGCATCGACGATCTGACCGCCGCGATCCGCGACCACCAGGTCGTGATCGTCGCCGGCGAGACCGGCTCGGGCAAGACGACCCAGTTGCCCAAGGTCTGCCTCGAGCTCGGCCGTGGCGTGCGCGGGATGATCGGGCACACCCAGCCGCGGCGCATCGCGGCCCGCACGGTGGCCGACCGCATCGCCGACGAGCTCGGGGTCGAGGTCGGGGGTCCGGTCGGCTACGAGTTCCGCTTCAACCGCCGGATCGGCGACCAGACGCTGGTCTCAGTGATGACCGACGGGATCCTGCTGGCCTCGATCCAGTCCGACCCCGCGCTGGCGACCTACGACACGCTGATCATCGACGAGGCGCACGAGCGCAGCCTGACGATCGACTTCCTGATCGGCTACGTCGCCCAGCTCCTGCCGCGCCGACCGGATCTGAAGGTCATCGTCACCTCGGCGACGATCGATCCCGAGCGCTTCTCGCGACACTTCGACGACGCCCCCATCGTCGAGGTGTCCGGACGGATGTACCCCGTGGAGGTGCGCTACCGGCCCCTCGACGAGCCGCCCGCAGACGACAGCGACGACGACGCGTGGGTCGAGCGTGATCAGACGGAGGCGATCGCGGACGCGGTGACCGAGCTGTGGACGGAGGGTGAGGGCGAGCGCCAGCGAGCCGGTGGGCGGGGATCGGAGGGCCCGGGTGACATCCTCGTCTTCCTGTCCGGCGAGCGTGAGATCCGCGACACGGCCGACGCGCTGGGGGAGCTCAAGCTCGCCGACACCGAGATCCTGCCGCTGTACTCGCGGCTGGCGACCGCCCAGCAGCGGCGCGTGTTCCAGCCGCACAGCGGGCGACGGATCGTGCTGGCGACCAACGTCGCCGAGACCTCGCTGACGGTGCCCGGCATCCGCTACGTCATCGACCCCGGGTACGCACGGATTTCCCGGTACAGCGCGCGCCTGAAGGTCCAGCGCCTGCCGATCGAGAGGATCTCCCAGGCGTCGGCGGACCAGCGCAAGGGCCGTTGTGGCCGCACCGCCGATGGCGTGTGCATCCGGCTGTACAACGAGGAGGACTTCGAGGCGCGACCGCGCTTCACCGAGCCCGAGATCCTGCGCACCAGTCTCGCGTCCGTGCTGCTGCAGATGGCGGCGCTGGGCCTGGGCGACATCGCCGCGTTTGGGTTCCTCGACCCGCCGGATCCACGCCAGGTGCGCGACGGGCTGGCGCTGCTGCACGAGCTGGGTGCCATCGACCTCGATGGGGCGTCGCCGCCACGCCACCACCGAGACCGGGGCCGAGGTCGCGGACGGCGTGGTCGCGACGACGGATCGTCGCTCACACCGGTCGGACGCACGCTGGCCCGCCTTCCGGTCGACCCGCGTCTGGGACGCATGCTGATCGAGGCCGACCGCAACGCGTGCCTGAACGAGGTCACGATCATCGCCGCGGCACTGTCGATCCCGGATCCACGGCAGCGCCCAACCGATGCGCGCCAGGGCGCCGATGCGCTCCACGCGCGCTTCGCCGCCGAGGGGTCGGACTTCCTGACGTGGCTCAACCTGTGGCGCTACGTGCGCGAGCAGCGGGATGCGCGCTCGGGCAACCAGTTCCGCAGGCTCTGCCGGGCCGAGCACCTCCACTACCTGCGGATCCGCGAGTGGCAGGACCTGGTGACGCAGCTGTGCCGGGTCACGGGCGACATGGACATGCATCGCAACCGGGAGCCCGCCAAGCCCGACGCCGTCCACCGCTCGTTGCTGGCAGGCCTGCTGTCGCACATCGGCGTCCGCGAGGGCGACGGGTTCGCCTATCGCGGAGCCCGTGGCGCCACCTTCGCCATCCAGCCGGGCTCCGTGCTCTTCAAGACCGGACCAGGGGGTGAGGGCGAGCGTCAGCGAGCCGGCGGGCGGGGACCAGGGGGTGAGGGCGAGCGTCAGCGAGCCGGCGGGCGGGGACCAGGGGGTGAGGGCGTGCGTCAGCGAGCCGGCGGGCGGGGCCCAGGGGGTGTGGGCG
>DASUUK010000042.1 GCA_036374135.1 Euzebyales bacterium | reverse complement strand
CGCCCGACGAGCCGCCCTACCTGCGCGGCCCGGCGCAGGGCCCCGCCCCGCCCAGCTGCGTCCCGCCCGACCTCGCTCGGGACGCCGTGGACGGCTACGAGGCGTTCGTCGACGCCTACGACAGGGCGATCGGTTTCGGCGGTGTCGGGCCGGTTGATCCCGACCTACCTGCGATCGACGCGACGATGGTCGAGCCTCAACTGTCGTCACTGCGTGCGTTCGTCGCTGACCTACGCGCTAGCGGCGAGGCCTTTCGAGGGGAGCGCGACGAGCATGATCCGTGGGCCATTTCGGCGAATGAAGGCGACAACCGAGTTGTCGTCTACGACTGTGTGGAGATAGGCAAACACGGACGCGTGGATGAAGCGGCATCGGAGCCGGCCGACGTCAGCGCGCACGCCGACACCATGCGTCTTGATGGCGCCGCTGTACATCGTGATCGCGATGAGTGGAAGGTCGCGGGCGTGTCCGTCATCGAAGAGGGACTTGAGCAGTGCTCGTCTTCCGCGCCGTAGTGGGCTTGTTGTCGGCTGTTGCGACCGTCGCACTATCGACGCCGACCGCGTTCGCTCAAACGGTCGATGAACAGTCCAGTATTGCTGGCCGAGTCGGCGATGAGATGGTGACAGCACAAGCGTCCTACAAGCGCCAGGTCGAGTCGGTCGAGTTCGGCTCGCGGGACCTGTCGGCCCAGTCGACGTCCGCGGCGGAGAGCCAGGTGGGAAGCCCCGCGGCGGGTGGGTCCGACATGCTGGCGCGATCGAGCGTCTCGACCCTTCCCGGTTGCTACAACCACATCGTGGCCAGCGACGGCGGGACGCTGCGCTACGGCCACATCTGCCCCGGCTACGGCGGCCACCTCGGCGGCCGGACCAGCGAGTTGTTCGGCATCGGTGAGATCATCATGCGCGATCCGGTCACCGGCGAGGTCACCGACGTCGTGCCCGTGGACGAGCTCACCGGCGGGACAGCGCCGACGATCACTGTGTCCTCAGCGCTGCTCGCCCAGTTCGCCCTCGCCGACCTCGCGCTGCCGTCGCCGCTCATCGGCATGAGCCCCGAGGGCGACCACGTCACCCAGCTTCCGTCCTGGCTGTGGATCGACCGCCAGCAGTGGGGGCCGCGGGACCGCACCGCGTCGGCTGGTCCCGTGTCGGCCACGGTCACCGCGTCGCCCCTGCGCGTCGAGTGGGACATGGGCAACGGCGACATCGTCACCTGCGACGGTCCGGGCCGCGTGTACGAGGCGCGCTTCGCCGGCAGGCCCGAGGCCACCGACTGCCGCTACACGTACCGTCACTCGTCCGCTGCGCGGCGCGGTGCGGCCTATGACGTCACCGCCACCGTGGTCTGGCGTGCGAGGTGGTCGGGATCTGACGGTGACGGCGGCGGACTGGGCGAGCTGACGAGTCAGACGACCGTGCCGGTGCGTGTCGGCGAGGTGCAGGCCCTGGTCCAGTAACCACCCGATGTCACACTGGCGCTGCCCGTGTCATCCGGGACCGCGCACCGCGACTTGCACAAACGGCATCGTGTCATGCCTACAGACGATCGGGGTCGGCGCACCCGACGCGACCTGAACCGGTCAGTCCGCGAGCTCGGCCTGCGCGAAGATGCGGTCCGGTGTCAGTCGGACCAGCATCTCGCCCGCCACGGCGTTGCGTCGGGCGTACTGCTCGGCCAGCTCCTCACCCATGTAGCGGGCGGAGATCGTCCATGCGTGCGGAAACGCCGCATCCATGTCGTCGCCGCAGTCGAACATCTGCGCTGTGCCGGAGATGTGCACGAACGAGTACGGCGGTGCGGGATCGTCGACTGAGATCGCGGCGCGGTGGGTGCGGCGCAGGTTGCGTCCCTTGACGGTGTCGGCGCCGGTCATGAACACGACGTCGTCGCCGTCGAGCGTGAACCACACGGGCGCCACGTGTGGCTCGCCGTTCTCGCGGATGGTCGCCAGGTGCGCGGTGCGGGTGCCGTGCAGCAGGAACGCGCGTCGCTCGTCGTGGTCCATCATGTGCATGCGGGGTCCTCTCCCGTTTGGTCGTCGGGGCCAAGCCTGCCAGTGCGCCGGGCGGACGGCGCCGCGGGGCACACTGGCCGGGTATGCGACGGGCCGATGTGCTGTGGCTGGCCGGTCAGGGTGTGCTGTTCGTCCTGGCTTTCGTCGTCGTGCCCCGCGCAGACGGGTGGTTCGGCAGGATCGGACTCCCGGCCGCGCGACCGCTCGGATGGATGGTCTTCGCCGTCGGCGGCCTGATCACCGTGGTCGCGATGCTCCAGCTCGGGCGGCAGCTGGCGCCCCAACCGTCACCTGTCCATGAGGGACGGCTGATCGACACGGGCCTGTACGGCGTGGTGCGGCACCCGATCTACACCGGCGTCCTGCTGCTGATCGCGGGATCGGTGCTGCGCGTGCCGAGCCTGGCCGGCGCCCTGCTCGTCGTGATCAGTGCGGTGTTCTTCGACCGCAAGATCGCGTACGAGGAGGTGCTGCTCGTCGAGGCCTACGACGACTACGACGCGTACCGTGCACGAGTCCGCGCGAAGCTGGTGCCCGGTGTCCGTTGAAGGCGCGGCCGTCGCGGCGTGCCACGATGGGCGGCCATGACAACGACGGGCCGATCGCGCGTGCGGACCTCCACCCTGTCCGCCTGCAACGTGGTGGGTCCGTGACGGGCGTCGGCGGTGTGCACCGTGTGGGGCGCACCCTGCGGCTGCTCGCGCTGCCGCTGGGCACCGCCGCACTCGCCGTCGAGGGCCTGGCGCGGCGGGGCGCCGGGGCCGATCCCGACCGGGTCCGACTGGACCTGCGTCGCCGCAACGCGGCGCGCACCCGACGGGTGCTGGGCGACCTGAAGGGTGGTGCGCTCAAGGCTGGCCAGCTGTTGGCGACGCTTGACGCGCTGTTCCCCGTCGATCCCGACGAGACCTGGCGCCGGACGCTCGCGGACGTCCCGGAGCGCAACTCCGTGGTCCCGTTCCGACAGCTCGAGCCGGTGCTGCAGGCCGAGCTCGGACTCGAGTGGCGTCGGCGGTTCGCCACGTTCGATGAGGTCGCGCCACTGGCGGCATCGATCGGTCAGGTGCATCGCGCGACCCTGGCCGATGGCCGCCCGGTGGCGGTGAAGATCCAGTACCCCGACATCGCCGCGGCACTGCGCGCAGACATGCGTGCCGTGTCGGTGATGACCCGTGCGGCCGCCGCCGTAGCCCCTGGCCTGGCGCTGCCCCCGCTGGTCGCCGAGATGCGCACGAGGCTCGCCGAGGAGCTCGACTACCTGGCCGAGGCCCGTGCGCAGCGCGCTTTCGCCGATGCCTACCGCGACGACCCTGAGGTCGTCGTCCCCGACGTCCTGATCGCGACGCCGCGCGTGCTCGTCACCACCTGGCTCGACGCCCGTCCGTTCGTCGAGATCGCGGCGACCGGCACGCCCGGCCAGCGCTACCGCGCGGCGCAGTTGTACATGCGGTTCCTGTTGTCGGGACCCGAGATCGCCGGCCGGCTGCACACCGATCCCCATCCGGGCAACTTCCGTCTGACCGACGACGGACGGCTGGGCGTGCTCGACTTCGGCTCGACTCTGGCGATGCCCGACGGGATGCCCGCGACGTTCGGGCGCCTGCTGACCGTGCTGCGCCGCGGCGACGTCGACGAGATCGTCGACGGCCTGCGCGACGAAGGGTTCGTGCGTCCCGACGCCGACGTCGACGCCGTCAAGCTGCGCGACTACCTCGCGCCGTTCACGGTGCCGGCCGGGCACGAGACGTTCGCGTTCAGCCGGGAGTGGCTGCGCGGGCAGTTCTCGCGGATCAACGACCCGCGCAACCCGGAGTTCGAGGTGGCGTTGCAGCTCACGATGCCGGCCGAACATCTGTTCACCCATCGGGTGTGGCTGGGCTGCGTGGGCGTGCTGTGCCAGCTGGAGGCCACGGTCGAGGTCCGCCCCGTCATCGAGCGCTGGCTGCCAGGCTTCGACGCCGCGGCGGGCTGATCTCGCTGCGGGGTGGATTCGGTGGCTGGGCGTTGACAGGTCTCCCCATTGGGGGTGTGCGGTGTCGGGTGGCTCTTGCTGTGGGGTGGATTCGGTGGCTGGGCGTTGACAGGTCTCCCCACGGGGGCGTGCTCCCCGCTTTGCGTCCCTCCGCCGCGTCCGCGTGCGTGCCGCGGGCGAGCAAGCCGTCGCTCAGGCCGAGCAGCAGGGAGCCCTACGGCGCGTTGACGATCAACGTGCCGTAGGGAAAGCCTGGTCCAACCGCTCGGCGGTCGCCGACGACACGAGGCAACTGCTCGCCCCACCGGCGCGGCTCCATCGAGCCGCCACCCACCAGATGCTCGTCGACGTCAGCTGTTGAACGGGTTCAGGTCGTTGAGGATCTGCTGGATCTGCTCGACGATGCGATCAGTGACCTGTTGGTCTTGTGTGAGATCGTCGATGCGGCGCTGCAGCTCGTCAAGCCTGCCGGTCTCGGTGCCGTTCTCGTTCGCGCCGTTACCCTGGTCGTTTCCGCCTGCGGCCGCAGCCGCCTGGTCGAGCGCGTCCTGCAACTGACGCTCGAGCTCGTCGATGCGCCGCCGGGTCGCCTCGTCGGCGTCGCGACCGCGCTGCAGCAGATCCTCGAGCTGGTCAGCGCGCCGGTTGAGATCGTCGATGAGGCCGCCCTGGTTCCCACCGTCAGCAGTGCCGTCGCCCGTGTCCGTATCGGGCTCCGGCTCCGGGGCGGGCTCGCTGGCGACCGGGGCGTTCTGCGCAACGTCGGGCTGGGCGTTGTCGGCCCACGCCATCGCCAGGACGACCAGCAGAAGGACCACCCCGAGCGCGATCGCCACCGCCCGCGCGGTCATGCGGCGACGACGCCGGGGTGGTGGTTCGTCGTAGCGGTCCGTGTACTCGGCGGGTTCGTCGGTCCACTCGTCCTCGACCGCCATCGTCGCGTCGGCCGGCATCGCCCGTGTCGAGGACACGATCGTGGCCCCCAGCGGGGCGAGCCCGCCGGCGATGCGTGTGAGATCCGCGCGCAGCGCGGCCGCGGAGTCGTACCGTGCCGCGGGATCCTTGGCCAGCGCACGGTTCACGACCTGTTCGAGGTCGCGTGGCGCGTCTGGACGGAACTCCGACAGCGGGGGGACGGGCGCGTCGATGTGGGCCATCACGATCGCCGACGAGCTGTCACCGTCGAACGGCGGACGTCCCGCGAGCATCTCGAACAGCACACAGCCGAGCGCGTACACGTCGCTGCGCCGGTCCGACTGACCGCCGCGCGCCTGCTCCGGCGCCAGGTACGGTGGCGAGCCCTGGATGGTGGTGATGTCGCTGCTGGCGGCCCGGGCGATGCCGAAGTCGGTGACCTTCAGCGCCCCGTCCGCGTCGAACAGCACGTTGCGCGGCTTGACGTCGTGGTGGACCAGACCACGATCGTGGGCGGCCTGCAGGGCGTCGCAGATGCCGATCGCCGTCTGCGTCGCGTCGGCCACGTCCATCTGGCCATCTTGTTCGATCACGTCGGCCAGGGTGGGGCCCTCGACGAGCTCCATCACGATGGCGTGCGTGTCGCCGTCGTTCACCGCGTCGAAGACATTGACGATGTTGGGGTGGTTGAGCGACGCGGCGGCTCGCGCCTCGCGGCCGAAGCGTTCGATCGACCGTGCGTCCGCCAGCAGGTGCGGAGCGAGCACCTTGACGGCGACCTGCCGGCCGAGCCGTTGGTCGTGGGCGCGGAAGACCTCGGCCATGCCACCACGACCGAGTCGCGACAGCAACTCGTAGCGACCGCCGATCACATCACCTGGAACAGCCATACCTGACAATGATCACCGTTGAGCGTGGTCGATGCCAACCGACCGCACGGCCGTGTCGCGCGATCGCGACAGAACTGTGACAATCGATCGGTGCCGGACGAGCTCGAGAGCGCGAGTCACTCGTCGCGCACGCTGACCATGAAGTCATCGAGCGTCACCGGGGGCTCGAGCGCGAAGCGGTCGACGAGCAGCCGCGGATCGATGATGCGGTCGACGCGGAAACTGCGGTGGTCCTCGCGCAGCTCACACCACGCGGCCACCGTCCACGTGCGGCCCCAGAAGAACAGGCCGAGCGGGCGGATGACCCGTTCGGTACGCTCGCCGTCCGGGGTCGAGTACGTCATGTGCATGCGGTGACGGCGGTCGATCGCCTCCCGCACCACGCCGAGCGTCTCGCGTGGCTCCTCGGGTGACCAGTACGACAGCGCGTACAGCGCGGTGTCGGTGATGCGGTGCCGCTCGCTTGGCGGTAGGACGGCCTCGACCTTGGCCAGCGAGCTGCGCGCCGCTGCCCGCAGGCGTGGATCACCCCACGCCTCGACCATGCGCCCACCCAGGACGAGCGCCTGCACCTCTGCGACGGTGAACATCAGCGGTGGCAGTTCGAAGTCGGAACCCAGGCGGTAGCCGACGCCGGCCTCGCCCTCGACCGGGATGCCCGCCGCGACGAGATCCGCGATGTCGCGGTAGATCGTGCGCACCGACACCTCGAGCGCATCGGCGAGCTGCGCCGCCGTCGTGACGGGACGGCGGCGCAGCTCGAGCACGATCGAGAACAGCCGGTCAGCTCTGCGCATCCTTGGCGGCAGTGTTCGCGATCTCGTGGAAGAAGTCCACCACCACACCGGCCGGGTCGGTCACCGTGAAGCTGCGCCAGCCCCACGGCTTGTCTGTGGGTTCCGGCGCGTCGACGCCGCGGCCGACCAGGACCTCCTGGTACTTGTCCGCGTCGTCGACCGACACCGAGACGACCAACCCACCGGCGAAGGTGGGCTGGCCGGCCAGCGGACCTCCGGGCTGGTCCGGCGCCATGAATGCCAGCTCGCGTGTGTGCTCGATGTCGCCGAAGCGCAGTTGCACGTAGGTGTCCATCTCGATCGTCGTCGTGGCGCCGAGCCGGTCCACGTAGAAGGCGCGCACGACGTCGAGCGCATCGGTGATGATCAGCGGGACCATGTCGGGGTGTGCCATCGCGGGTCCTTTCCTGGGTGCATCGGGTGCGATGGGGACACCATGACGGTGGGCTGCTGACACCTTCCTGGCAGCAGACGCGGTCCTGCTGACACGGGTCTGTCAGGAACCTGGCAGGATCCCCGCAGTCGATCGGAGGTCGATCATGCGTGGACTGGTGCTCGATGGCGTGGGAGACATCGCCTACCGGACCGATCTGCCCGACCCGACCATCGAGGCGCCCACCGATGCCGTGGTGGCCGTCCACCGCGCCGGACTGTGCGGGTCCGACCTGCACCCCTACGAGGGGCGCGAGAGCGTGCGCTTCGGCGTCGTCACCGGCCACGAGATCGTCGGCGAGGTTGTGGCGACGGGCGGCGCAGTCACGGCGGTCGCGGTGGGCGAGCGCGTGCTCGCCGCCTTCACGACGTCGTGTGGCCGCTGCGCCCCGTGCAGGCGTGGGCTGACCGCGCGGTGCGTGCGCGGTGAGCTCTTCGGGTTCGGTCCGGCCGACCGGCCGCACGCGCCCGCGCTGCACGGCGGCCAGGCAGAGCTCGTGCGCGTGCCCCTGGCCGACACCACATTGGTGGCCGTGCCGCCATCGCTGGACGACACCGCCGCGGTGCTGTTGACCGACAACCTGCCGACGGCGTGGTGCGCGGTCGAGCGCGCCGACCCGCGACCGGACGCGCCGGTGGTCGTGGTCGGCCTGGGGGCGGTCGGACTGTGCGCGGCCGCGGTCGCGATCCGCAGCGACGCGTCGGCTGTGCTCGCGGTCGATCCGGTGCCCGCGCGTCGGGCTGCGGCCGCCCGCCTCGGCGTCCACTGCGCACGACCGGAAGCGGCCGTGGAGGTGCTCTCGGCGCTCGGGTCCGACGAGGGCGCCGCGGCGGTCGTCGAGGCGGCCGGCGGCCACCAGGCGCAGGCGCTGGCCTCGGAACTGGTCCGTCCGGGCGGGACGCTGTCGGTGATCGCCGTGCAGACCGGCTCGGCGTTCGGCTTCTCGCCGGTCGATGCCTATGGCCGCAACCTGACGGTCCGGTTCGGCCGGGCGCCGGTGCGGAGCGCCCTCGACCGCATGCTTCCCGACGCCGTGGAACTGGCGCGCACGCTGGCGGACGTGGTGATCACCCATCCCCACGTGGACCTGGCCGACGGTCCAGCCACGTACGAGCGGTTCGCGAGGCACGCCGGCGGCACGATCAAGGCCGTCTTCGCGCCGTGACGGGCGGGGCCCGAGAGCGGTTGTGGGGCCCCAGGGCTCCCGTCACCGGCCCTGGGACCCCAGGCCTCGCGTCCGTTTCGCGCGCGCTGACCGCGAACACGTACGCCACCGTCGAGTGTGCTCCGGGTGGTGGCGTCGACCCGTGTCGCGGTGCGGCCACCTGAGCCTGCTCACCGAATCCCTCTACAAACACGCACGCGGACGGGTTCCGGTTCACCCCGTCACCGTGGCGCCCCCGTCCCGGCCCACCGCGTCTTGCGGGACGCGCAACGGTCTGCGCATCGTAGGTGGGGTGGATGACCACACGCGGCCGCCCGGGTGCGGCCGACGCCTGCGCAGCCGACGTCCCCCGGACCGACGGTGCCGCCGCGCCGCATAGGTGTCGCTGCGGCCGTCGTTGACGGCACGCGCGTGGCCGGCGACGTCGAGGTGGACGATGGCCGGATCGCGGCGGTCGGCCGCGCCCCGGCGGGGCGCGAGGGCCTGGCCGTGCCCGGTCTGATCGATCTCCACGTGCACGGCTGCGGTGGCGTCGACTTCCTGACCGCCGACGGTGACGCGTGGGACCGCGGCCGCCGGTACCTGCTGGCCGCGGGCGTGACAGCGTTCCGGCCGGCGCTCATGACCGCCCCGCCCGGCATGATGATCGCCGCGCTGGGCCGGCTCGCCTCACTGCGCGGCGAGAGCCCGCGCATGCTCGGCGCCCACCTGGAGGGCCCGTTCCTCGCCCCGAACCGCCTGGGCGCGCACGATCCTCGGCACCGCCGGGACCCCGACATCGCGTTGCTCGAACGCCTCTTGGCGGCGGGGCCGGTCGGCGAGGTGACGTTGGCGCCCGAACTGCCGGGCGCGCTCGACCTCGTCGAGCTGCTGACCGGTCGCGGTGTGACGGTTTCGGTCGGGCACACCGACGCGACCGCCGCGCAGGCGCGCGCGGCGTTCGATGCCGGCGCGCGCAGCGTCACCCACCTGTGCAACGCGATGCGGCCGTTGCACCATCGCGACCCGGGGGTCGTCGCTGCGGCGCTGACCGCCGGCGCGGTGACGGTCGAGTTGGTCGTCGACGGGCACCACCTCGATGACGACATGGTGCGGGTGATCTGGCGGTGCGCGGGGGACCGGGTCGCGCTGGTGACCGATGGCACCGCCGCAGCCGGCATGACCGACGGCACCTACCGCACGGGTGGCATCGTGCTGACGGTCGAGGACGGAGTGGTGCGCAATCCACGCGGCGCGTTGGCCGGCAGCGCGCTGACGATGATCGACGCGGTCCGCAACCTCCACGCCCTCGGCGTCGACCGGGCGGCTGCCGTCATGGCGGCCACGCGGGTGCCGGCGGACCTGGCGGGACGCCCCGACCTGGGACGGCTGCACCCAGGAGCCGCGGCCGATGTGGTCGTGCTCGACGACCGGTTCGCCGTGCGGGAGACGTTCGTCGCGGGCGCCAGGGTGCACGCCCGATGACGTGCGGCGTCGACGGCCGGTGGCTGGTCGCCGACGGACGCGTGACGTGGGACACGGGTCGGTGCCCGCGATTCCTCAATTTCGGCGAGGTGGGCAGCTGTCTGGAACAACACGATTGAGATCATGGGTCGAGAGGAACAAGAGACGCGCGCATGACGCGACGCCGGTCGGTCGGGGCGGGAGAAGGCAGCGGTGTGGAGACGCGGACAGACCGACCGTCCCCGGGCGAGTCCCGCCCTCGCGCAAGGCCGACCGTCGACAAGCGCAACGAGGTCTGGGATCCTCTTCGCCTCGTTGGCGGCACGTCGACGGTCCGCTCGTGTTGAGCGTAGTACCTGGGCGCCGCCTGGTCGAGGGGCACGCACCGATCGCGGGTGCCCGGGAGGTCGGGGTCACGCGCCGCGTCGGACGTGCAGCTCGGGGGACCAGCTGTTGCGGGCCTGACCCGCGACACGCCGCGTGCCGTGCCACACAATCAATGGGGGAGTGGCACGGCGCGCGGCCGAGCCGCTGACGGACAGGAAGACCGTGGAGATCCGACCGCTGCGACCAGAGGACGCCGAGCAGGCGTTCCAGCTACGGGTACACGCCTTCAGCTCGTCGACGCGCGGCGACTACGACGCCGCCGAGGTGTATGCGCCCGACGAGCATCGCCTCGTCGCTGTCGACGGCGGCCGTGTGGTCGGCCACCTGGCGGTGTGGCCGGTCCACCAGTCGTTCGGAGGCCGGGCGGTTCCGATGGCAGCGGTCTCGGCCTTCACGATCGCCCATGACCAGCGTGGCCGCGGCATCGGCTCACAGATGCTCACGGTCGCGCTCGAGCGCATGGCGGACGCGGGCCTGGCGATCTCGACGCTGTATCCGTCCACGCCGGTGCCCTACCACCGTTGGGGCTGGGAGTTCGCCGGCGAGCACGTACGGCGCCGCGTCGCCACACGGGCGCTGCTGGATGTTCCGGCGCCGGCCGTTCCCGTCGAGCTGCGCCCGTATGCTCCGGCTGATCTGGACGCGCTCGTCGAGCTGAACGACCGACGGGCACAGCGTGAGCCGGGAGCGCTGATCGGCGGAGACCGCTGGCTGCGGCGCGCGCTGCAGGCCGACCCCGACGAGCCCGAACTGGCGGTCGTCGCCGTGCGCGACGGTCAGGTCGCCGGCCTGCTGCTCGCGGTCAAGGAGTCGGCCGACGACGGCATCTACGGGCTGCACGTGCTGCGGTTGTTCGGCGCCGACCGTGACGTCGAGCGGGCGTTGCTGCGCTGCGCCGGACACCATCACGCGGTCGCGGCCACGTCGGTGCTGAGGTCGCGGACCGCCGATCCGCTGCTGTTCGAACTGTCGTCGCTGACGCATCTCGATCCCGCCTGCGAGCACTTCATGACCCGCGTGATCGACGCACCGGCGGCGATGACGGCGCGTGGCTGGGCGCCGGTCTCGGCGACGATCGAGCTCGACATCTCCGACGAGCGGCGGAGCGCCAACCACGGTCGGTTCGTGCTGGAGGTGGCCGATCGGTTCGCCGTGCTCACCCCGGGGGGATCGGGCCGGGTCGCGCTCGACGTCCGGGCGTTGGCGAGCCTCTACACCGGCTTCACGACGGCATCGGCGCTGGCCGCCGCCGGGCGCGTCAGCGGCGATCCGCCAACCGTCGCCGCGATGGACGACGCGTTCGCCGCGCCTGCGCCGTGCATGCGTGACACCTACTGATCGGCGGGGGCGGCCGCGCCCTGGCGGCCGACCCACTCGTCGACCAGGTCTCCGAGCACCCCGAGCGTGACCATGCCCGAGCCGAGCACGGTGTCATGGAACCCCCGGATGGCGAAGTCCTCGCCGAGCGCATGCTCGGCGTCGTCGCGCAGCCGCCGGATCTCGATCTGCCCGAGCTTGTACGACAGCGCCTGACCGGGTATCGCGATGTAGCGGTCGACCTCCGCGTCGATCGTGTCGAATGGCAGGGGCGTGTGCTCACGCATGTACGTGACCGCGTCCTCACGGGACCATCCCTTGGCGTGCAGGCCCGTGTCGACGACCAGCCGGGCGGCGCGGAAGGCGTCCAGCGCCACCATGCCCAGCAGATCGCTTCGTCGGGCGTACAGTCCCATCTCGTCGGCCAGGCGCTCGGCGTACAGCCCCCAGCCCTCGACGTAGGCGGTCTGCAGCGAGTGCTGCTGGAACGCGGGCACGCCGGTCAGCTCCCCGGCGATCGCCAGCTGCAGGTGGTGGCCGGGGATCGCTTCGTGGAAGGCGGTGGCCTGGCCCTCGAACCGGAACATCGACGACGCGTTCCGTGTGTTCAGGAAGTATGTGCCGCCGCGTGACCCGTCTCCGGCGGGCTGGATGTAGTAGGCCGGCGGCGCGCTCGCGACCAGGAACTCCGGGACCGGCCGGACCTCGCAGTCGGCCTCGGGCAGCCGTCCGAACCACCGGCCCAACTCGGCACGGGCGCGTTCGAGCGCGGCCCGCGCGTCGTCGACCATCTGCTCGCCGGAGTGGTAGCGCAGGTCGTCGTCGGTGCGCATCCGTTCGAAGACGGCGCCGACGTCGGACGTGCCGAACAGCTCGTCGCCCAGCGTCGCGAACTGCTCGGCCAGCGGTCCGTCGTTGTAGTCGCGCCCGATCGTGTGGATCTTGTCCGCATCGATGTCGAGCGACGTCGAGATCCGTGCTTTGTCGTGGTACAGGCGTGCACCTTCGTCGAGCCAGCACAGCCCGGCGTGGCGGTCATCGCGCCCATGCGGCACCAGGTGCTCGGCGATGCCGTCGCGGTACCGACGCATCGCCGGTCGCACGACATCGTTCGCGACCGCACGCAACTGGTCACGCCACGCCGACTCGCCGTCCCAGTCCGCCGGACCTGCCATGGTCACCAGCGGATCGTCGTCGACGGGTGTCGCAAGGTAGCCGTCGAGCTGCGCGAGCACGTGCGCCAGGTTGCGGGACACGGGGGTCAGCCCCCGCTCGACGCCCTCGACGAACCGCGCCAACGCCTGGTCAAGGTACCGGTCGGTCTGACGGAAGCGGTCGACGGCCGCGGACGCCCACGGCGGCGCCGGGAACGTCATCGACGCCGTGGCCTGCAGCAGCAGCAGGTGCGGTCCACCCATCTGCTGGCACGACAGCAGCACGTGTGACGGGCCGTCGCCGTGCGTGCCGCCGAGTGCACGAAGGCGGGCGTCGATCTCGGCGCGCAGCATGCTGGTCGTCACCCGGTCGGTGTGGGTGTCGGGCGTCAGCTGTTCGGCGTCGCGCAGCAGCTCGGCCAGGCGTGCCCGCTGGCGTTCCTCGGCCTCGCTGGACAGATCCTCCATCTCGCCGTCGTGGTCGTGGACGCCCAGCAGCGTCGCCCATGACGGCGCTATCGACAGCAGGTAGGTCCAGTACTGGTCGGCGAGCTCGGCGGTCGGCACGGACGCTGCTCCTTGGTCGCGACGGCCCGCCGATGCTATCCGGACCACCGCGACGGGCGTGTGACCGGCAGGAGCAATGGGCGATGGCACCGGCGGGTGAGGCCGGTGCCATCGGGTGTGCTGTAGGGCTCAGGCGGCGCGGACGACGGGCTCGTCGCTGGTCCGGCGGCTGTCGAGCGAGGCGACGGTCGCGGAGCGCTCGGCCTGGCGGGCCTGGTACTGTTCGATCAGCTGGGCGAGGTACGCGGGGGAGATCATGTCTGATCCTTCGTGTGGCATGGACGGCTGTCGATCTGACAGTGGTCACGGTACGGCGAGCCGGCCGGCCGCAGATCGGTGACCGGTGCCTAGATCCAGAAATCGGACGGCCTACATCGGGAGCGGTGTCGGCCGCTGCCCGCGCGTGCGAGGATGGACGTGATGCCGCTACGGCAGCGGCAACGGACCGGTCGATCCCGCCCATGACGGAAGAACTGCGCCAGGACATCCAGCGGCGGGTGCACGCAGTGCAGCGCCGCTACCACCAGGGCGGCCGGATGGTGCGCGCCGTGTGGGTCATCGCAGCGGTCGCGGTGGTCGTCGCCGGCCTGGCGATGCTCGTGCTGCCCGGCCCTGCCCTGCTCGTCATCCCGATCGGCCTCGCGATGCTGGCCGTGCGCTACCGGTGGGCGCAGTGGGCGCTGGGCGAGCTGATCGACCGTGGCGTCCGCATCCAGCGCGCGTTCGCCAGGAGAAGCCGGGGGGTCCGGCTCATTTGGAGCGTCGCCGTCTGCCTTGTCATCGTGGTCGCCGGATACACCATCGTGCGGTGATGCCGCGCGGTCGCGGGTTGCGACGGCCCGTGGGCTGCGCGGGCCCGCCGGTCAGCCGCTGGTGAGGTCGGCGAACTGCTCCCAGCGCCCGTCGGCGAGCAGTCCGGCCTGCGTGGGCCACCCCGACGGGTCGTGCATCCGGTAGCGGGGACCGGCCTCGGCCAGCACTTCCTGCAGTCGCTCGACGTCGGCGGCGCCCAGCGCGCGCCACGTATCGATGCCGGCGTCGGCGAGCAGGCCGGCGATCTTCGGGCCGATGCCCTCGACCACGGTGAGATCGTCGACCTTGATCTTCGTCCCCAGGACCTCCGTCGCCGCGGACACGTCGGGTGGCGGCTGCGTGGCGGACCCAGCCTCTCCGGACGATGCCGCCTCCCCGGACGACCCAGCCTCCCCGGACGACGCGAGCTCGGCTTCGAGCTCCGCCACGCGGGCTCGCAGTTGCTCAGCCTCGCGCCTGGTCCGCTCGAGCTCCCTGCGGTACGCCGCGAGCTGATCGGCTTCGGCGCGCACGCCGGCGAGCTCTGCGTCGAGCGCCCGCAGCTGTGCGGTCAGCTCCGCGCTGCGCGTCCGTTGCTCGTCCAGCAGCTCACGCGCCTCGACGAGTCGCCGGTCCCGAGCGGGGTCGTCGCCCGTCCACCACCGCCACCACCACAGCACTGGCCCCATCGTCCATCCGTTCGCTCGTGGGCCGGTAGATCCCAGACCACGGTAGTGGTTGTCGCGGTCGACTGTCGGCGATGTGCCACCGAGATCGCGGGTCAGTCGACCACGCCGCCACCGCCTGTCGCACGATGGCGCCGCGCTGAGGCATGATCGCCGCTGCGCTGGAGGTCGGGCCACCAGCGCAACTGGCGGCTGACCGGGCCGGACCGCGGTCGACCATCGCCGTGGCGGCCGAGCCGGCGCGCGTGCGTACGATCCAGGCATGACGCCACACCACAGCGCGCCCGTGCGGGTGCGCGTGCTCGGCACGCTGGAGATCGTCGGCGACGACGGCGCGTCGATCGCGCTGGCGTCACCGAACCTGCGGCGACTGCTCGCCGGCCTGGTGCTCAACGCCGGCACCGTTGTCTCGGTCGACCGGCTCGCCGACATCGTGTGGGGTGACGACCCACCGACGAACACCACCGGTGCCGTCCAGACGCTCGTATCCCGGCTGCGCAGCAGACTGCCACAGAACGACACCCACGTCCCGCAGATCGTGACGCGTGCGCCCGGCTATGTGCTGGACCTCGCCGACCAGACACTGGACGCCACGGTCTTCGCCGGACTGGTGGAACGCGCCCAGGCGGCCGGGGCCGATGCGGCGACGGTGGCCGGGCTGCTCGACGAGGCGCTGGCACTGTGGCGCGGCGACGCGTACGCAGAGTTCCGTGACGAGCCGTTCGCCCGCGCCGAGGCCGCGCGGCTGACCGAGCTGCGCGCAGCCGCGCTCGAGGATCGCGCCGAGGCGGCGCTGGCGCAGGGCGACACCGACGGCGCGATCGCGCGCCTCGAACTGCTGACCCGTGAGCATCCGCTACGCGAGCGGCCGCATGCGCAGTTGATGATCGCTCTGTACCGCGCGGGCCGCCACGCGGACGCGCTCGCCGTGTACCGCCGCTACCGCAGCGTGCTGGACGAGGAGCTCGGGCTGGAGCCGTCGGCCGAGCTGCAGCACGTCGAGCGGCAGATCCTCCGCGCGGATCCGGACCTGGGTGGCGCCGGTCCGCCGGTCACCGACGTCGCCATGCCGGACGGTGGGGGGCGGGCGGCCTCGCGACCCGTGCGGTCCCCGACGCTGGCGCCCGCGCAGGCCCTCGTCGGTCGCGACCGGCTGGTCGACGATGTCGTCGGCGCCCTGGCGCCCGGGAGGCCACTGACGTTGGTAGGCCCGGGCGGCGTCGGCAAGTCCAGTGTCGCGCTCGCTGTCGCGGCGGGCGCCGCGGAGACCCGCGCCGACGGCGTGTGCTGGTGTGAGCTCGCCTCGATCGACGATGACGACGCGGTCGTCGGTCTCGTGATGACGACGCTGCGGGCGACGCCACGCCCCGGTGCCGGCCCGCTCGAAGGGGTGATCGAGGTCCTCCGGTCGCAGCAGCTGCTGCTGGTGCTCGACAACGCCGAGCGCGTGCTCGGCGGCATCGCGCGGCTGGTCGCGGCGATCGGGCAGGACTGCCCCGACGTCGTCGTGCTGGTCACCAGTCGTGAGCGGCTCGGCGTCGCCGCCGAGCGCGTGGTCGCCGTGCCGCCACTGGCGGTGGATCCGCCGCCACCCGATCGATCGGCATCGGGCGACCGTGGCGACGCTGTCGCCCGGCGGGCAGCACGTCGGTCGACCGGTGACGGTGCGCACGGCCGCGAGAGCCCTGCCGTCCAGCTCTTCTGCAAGCTGGCGGCCGCGGCCCACGAGGGCTTCGCGCTGACCGAGGACAACCGCGACGCGGTGGTGGACATCTGTCGGCGACTCGATGGCCTACCGCTGGCGTTGGAGCTCGCGGCGATCCGGATGCGATCGATGACGCCACGCGATCTGGCGGAGCGACTGTCCTGGCGGTTCCGGGTGCTGCGCGGCGGGCGGCGGACGGGTGCCGACCGCCACCGCACGCTGCGGGCGGTCGTCGACTGGTCGTACGACCTGCTCGGCGAGCGGGCGCGGCGTGTCTTCGACCTGGTGTCGGTGTTCGCCGGAGGCTTCACCCTCGAGGCGGCCGAGCACGTCGTGGCCGCGGCGGACGCGACCATCGACGCTGCCGATGTGGCCGACGCGGTCGCCGCCCTCGTCGACGCGTCGATGCTCGGCGCGCACACGTCCTCGGGCTCCGCCACGTATGCGCTGCTCGAGACGCTGCGTTCGTACGGGCGCGAACGCCTCGGCGACGGCGACGCGATGGCGCGCGCGCGGCGTGCGCACGCCGCGTACTACACCGACCTCGCCGAGCGCGTGGCCGTGGATCTGTCCGATGTGGGACCACAGCGGGCTGCGGCCACCCTCGATCACGCCATCGACGAACTGCGCGCCGCGCACGGGTGGGCCACCGCGCACGACCTTCCCCTCGCGCTACGCCTGGTCGCCGCGCTGCCGCCGTACGCGGAGCACCGGGCGCACGGTGAGGCCTACACGTGGGCCGAGACCACGGTCACGGCGGCCGAGGATGCCGGCGTCGATCCGGCGTTGATGACCGCGGCGTACGGTGCGGCCGCGCTCAGTGCCCGGTTCCGCGGCGACCTGGAGGCCGCGACGGCGCTGGCCGAACGCGGTCTCGCCCACTGCGCGGACCCGCACGACCCCGCCGTCTACACGGCGACGTACGCGCTGTCGGAGGTCGCGCTGTACGAGGGCCGGCTCGACGACGTGCTCGCCCTTGCTGATGTCCTCGAGCAGGTGGCGCCCTCAGGGGCGAGCCGCCTGTTCGACGTGTGGCTGCGCGTCAGCCGCGTGCTGGCCCAGGCCTACAGCGGCAGGACCGACGCGGCCATCACCGCGGCCGAGCGCATCCTGGCGGCCGGTCGACGTGAGGGCACGCCGGCCAGTGTCGCGTGGGCGACGTATGCGCTGACCGAGGCGCTGGTGGAGCACGAGCCCGAGCGGGCGTTGCCGGTCGCCGAGGAGGCACTGGCCTACAGCCGTGCGTTCGACGACCGGTTCCTGGTCGGAGTGACGTTGGTGACCGCGGCCTCGCTGCACGCGCGCCACGGCAATGCATCCCGTGCGGTCGAGTTGTTCCGCGAGACCATCGACCGCTGGCGCCGTGCACGCAACTGGACGCAGCAGTGGGTCGCGGTGCGCAGCATCGTCGGCCTGCTGCTGCGGCTGGGTGCCAACGAGCACGCAGCCGTGCTGCACGGCATCGTGCTCAGCCGCTCGACGTCCTCACCGGCGTTCGGTGCCGACGCGCAACGTCTCGCCGCCGCGGCCGCCGAGCTGTCGGCCCGGCTGGGTGAGGCGGGGTTCGCGACCGCCCGGGCGCGGGGCGTGGCGATGTCCGACGACCAGGCGATCGCATGGACGCGCGATGTGCTCGATCGGCTGGCCGACGCGCTGCCGACCGACGATGTCTGAGCACGCCGTTCCCCCCGGCGCCGGGAGCGGATCCGGGGGCCGTCGCGGTGCCTTCGCACGCGGGTCGCACCCGGGTGCGGTGGCCGCCGTGGCCGATGTGACACCCGGGTGCGGTCGGATCGGTCGGGTCACAGGTGCAGTTGGTAGAAGCGCCAGAACCCGAAGTCCTCGATCGGCAGCACGTCGATGTCGCGGAAGCCGGCCTCCTGCGCGTACCGACGCAGCGTCCGCGGGCGGAAGACGGTGCCGGTGCCGGCCGACGGCTGGTGCGCCATGCCGTCGGGCAGGCAGATCATCAGGCTCAGCCCGTACATCAGCCGCTCGACGTCGTCGCCAGGTGCGGTGAACTCGTCACCGACCGCTTCGTCCATCACCACGACGACGCCGTCGGGTCGGACCATCCGGCGCGCCGCAGCCAGCACCTCGACCGGGCGGGGCATGTCGTGGACGCACTCGAAGAAGAACACGGCGTCGTAGCTGCCATCGATCGTCCCGGCGTCCGCGTGTGTGAACGTGACGCGGTCGGCGACCCCGGCCTCGAAGGCGTTGCGTCGCGCCATCTCGACCGACGCCTCGTCTATGTCGAAGCCGTGCACGGTCGCGTCGGGGTAGGCGCGGGCGATGGCGATGCTCGACCATCCGCCGCCGAACCCGATGTCGGCGATCTTCGCGCCCGGCCGCCGCAACACCCGGTCGACCCGGCGTGTGCCGGCCAGCGCTCCGGGTAGCTCGTGCTCGAACCACGGGCGGTTCATGTCCGCCTGCGACTCGCGCGCGTCGGCGCCGAACTGCTGCCAGCTCACCCCTCCGCCCGAGCGGTAGGCGTCCAGCAGCTCCGGCATCTGCACGAACACCCCCAGCATCCGCGCGAGCGGTGCGAGGTACAGCAGGCTGTGCTCGTCGGTCAGGACCTCGGCCGCGGCCGGCGACAGCTGGTACCGGCGGCCGCCCTCCTCCTCGGTGACGTCGACCCAGCCCACGACCGCCTGCTGCTCGAGCCACTCGCGGGTGTAGCGCACATGGGTGCCGGTGCGCTGCGCCAGCTCGTCGGGGGTCGCGCTGGCCTCGGCCAGCGCGCGGTACCACCCGAGGCGGTCGCCGATGTAGGCGCTCATGATCTCCAGCGTGTGGTTCGCCGCACCGAAGAGGTGCTCGGCGAACGTGTCGGCGTCGCTCGTGATCGTTGGCTCCACGGTCGTGGTCATGTCCTGCTCCTTGCTGCTGGCGCCGCGCGGATCGCCGTCGCGCCGGTCGGTGGCCGGATCCGTGCACCGGCCGCGTCGTTCGATGCCGGAACGATGGACGCCGGCGCTTTCATGGCGCTGTCAGGTCGCTGTCAGGCGGGACGCCGATGCCGTCGCACGGATGTAAGCGCGCTGACAGCGCCGTCGGGCACCGTCGTCGCGGCGACCGGCAAGCGGACCGCAAGAGGGCCGATGACATGTTCAGAGATCGGGAGATACGGCGGCTGGCGTTGGCGAGGCTGCTGTCCGCGGCCGGCGCCGAAGGCACGTTCTTCGTCGGCATCTGGGGTCGGGCGGCCTTCGAGATGGACGCGACGCCGTCGCAGCTGGCGCTGGTGATGGCGGTCATGGGTGTCGCCGGGCTCGTCGGCTCGGCGGTGAGCGGTGCGCTGGTGGACCGGTACGGCCCCAAGCGCCTGCTGCTCGTCGGCGAGATCCTGGTCGTCCCGTCGACGCTGGCGCTCATGCTGCCGTCCACGCTCGCCCAGCTGACACCGGCCGTGGCCGCCGTCAGCTTCTCGTCGATGGTCGTGTTCAACGCCGTCGCGTCGTTCCCGCCGGTGCTGACGAACGATCCGGACAGGCTCGGCCGAGCCAACGCCGCGCTCGAGGTCGCGTTCACCGGGGCGTTCGTGCTCGGGCCGGCCGGCGCTGCGCTGCTGAGCACCGTGGTCGGGCTCGCGGCGGTGTTCGTGGCCGATGCGGCCACGTCGCTGCTGGCGGTCGCACTGTGCAGCCGGCTGCCGCAGCGGATCGCCTACGACACCGACGAGCGGGCATCGCTGGGCTGGCGTGAGATGACCGCGGGCCTGCGGTACGCGTACCGCCGGCCGCGCATCCGTCACGTGTTCTCCGTGGGTGCCGTCATGTGGTTGTCGATCGGTTTCTTCGCGGCGCTGGAGCCGCTGTACTTCCGCGAGACCCTGCAGGCCGACGCGGCCACACTCGGCTGGGTCAACTCGGTGTTCGGGCTGGGCATGGCGTGCGGCGCCGTGCTGGTCGACCGGGCTCCGCGGCGGTTCGCCACCCTGCCTCGGGTCACGGTGCTCGCGGCGGCCTGCGGTCTGGGCGCGATGCTGTACTCGGGCACCGCCACGCTGACCGTCGTCATCGTCGGCGCGTTGGTGTGGGGGGCGCTGCTGGGCCTGCTGTCGCCGAGCGTGCGCACCCTGGTGCAGGTCGAGACGCCCGACGCGTTGATCGGTCGGGCGATGGGAGCGATGCAACTGCACGAACGTGCGGGCGACCTGACGCCGCTGGCCGTGGCACCCTTGCTCGCGTCCGCGTTCGGACCGCAGGCGGTGCTGGTCGGGTCGGGCATGCTGGTCGTGCTCATCGCCCTCGCGTTGGTGCCCGCCTCGCACCGCCTCGAGGACGGCCCGCAGCCGGACGCTGCGGTCGCGTGCTGACGCGGCCGGTCCGTGTGGGCTGCTCGCGCGTCAGCCGGCGTTGCCCCGGCGGGCGACCACCACGTAACGGTCGACGTCGGGGCCGTGGCTGCTCGACGTCGGCTTCAGGCCCGCCGCGTGCAACTCGTCGGTCAGTTGGCGGTGCGTGAACGGCCAGAACGTCAACCGCTCACCGACGACATCGACGACCTGTCGACCGTCGAGCACCGCCACCGCCACCTCGAGGTGGTGGGGCGCCTCCCACTCCTCGGGCAGCGACCAGGATCGGATCGCAAGGCCGGCTCGGCCCGCGCGTTGCACGAGCGCGTCATCGACCTCCAGACCCGGCCGCCGGTCGCGCAACCGCTCCCAGTTGCGTGACGTCACGGCCAACGCGCCCCGCGGCGTGAGCACGTCTGCCATCGCCGCCAGTGCCGCGCGCCGTCCGGTCGCGCCCTCGGCGTGCGTCAGCGAGTTGCCGACGCAGAAGACGGCGTCGAAGCGGCCGTCGACGGTGCCGCGCAGGTCCTCCCAGCGGCTCACCGCCGTCCGCACCTCGGCGTGGTGGGCGGCGGCCAGCGCCCGGGTGCGGTCCACCATGCCCGGGCTGGCATCCGACGCGGTGACGTCGAAGCCGTGGAGGGCCAGACCGACAGCCAGCTGGCCGGTGCCGCACGCGCAGTCGAGCACGCGTGCCCCGGCCGGTAGGTCCGCCACGATCCCGGCGAACGCGGTGAACGCCCCTTCCGGTTCCAACAGCATGTCGGGCACGAGCCAGTCGTAGACGGACGCGAGCGCGTCGTACGCCGTCACGGCGCATCCGTCCTGGTCGATCCGGCGGTCGCCCACGCATCGGCGATGATCCCGGTGGCGATGGTGGCGGCGGCACTGGCCAGCAGCGTCCAGCTGACCAGGTGGCTCAGGTCGGTGCGGAGGCGGTGTGCTGGCACGGTCATCTCCCCTCGATGACGTACCTGTAGCCAAGCATGTCGTGCGGAGGGAGCAACCCCCACGGGTGGCTGCGCGAGGGCCTCGGGTCGGTCAGCCCACGGTGGCCAGGCTGCGTTCCCGCAGGTGACGGGTCATCTCGCGGGCGAGCTCCACCAAGCGGGCGGCCGTCGGCGACAGCGTGCGGTCGCGGCGCCATCCGATCGAGACGCGCCTGGGCGGGACCGGCGGATCGAGATCGCGGATGGCCACGCGGGGGTCATCGGTGTCGACGGCGAGCATTGGCATGACCGCCATGCCGACGTTGGCGCGGACCATGCCGATGACCGCGGCGTTGTCGTTGGCGCGGAACACGTAGTCGGGTTCCAACCCGCACGCCCGCAGGTTGTCGTCGACACGCCGCTGGCACAGGTTGTCGGTCTGCCCGATCAGCGCCCGGCCGCGGAGCGCGTCGACGGGGACGGGCCCGTCGCCCACGTCGTCCGGCAACGCCACGAGCACGAACGGGTCGACGAAGAGCACCTCGTACTCGATGCCCTCCTTTGGCTGGTCGGCCGCCATGAACGTCAGATCCAGTTCGCCGTCGAGGACCCGGCGCGCGAGCTCCTCCTCGTCGTCTATCTCGAGCAGACGCGCCTCGACGTCCGGTCGTTCGGCGCGCAGGCGACCGATCAGCTCGGGCAGCAGCGCCGTCGACACGCTCTGGAAGGTGCCGATGTCGACCCGTCCGATGGCGCCGGCGCGGAATCGCTCGATGTCGGCGGCCGCGGTCTCGGCGCGTGCTATCACGTCGCGCGCGTGGTCGACGAGCAGCGCCCCCAGCGGTGTGAGCTCCACCGGGCGCGGGCCGCCCGGGCGGTCGAACAACGGCGCGCCGACGACACGCTCGAGCGCGCCGATCTGCTGGCTGACCGCCGACTGCGTGTAGCCGAGCAGGTCGGCGGCGCGGCCGAACGTGCCGGCCGTCGCCACGGCTCGCAGCGTGATCAAGTGGCGGATCTCCAGGTCCCGTGCAGTCACCATGTACATCAGCTCCGCTTATCGCTAAGACCAAATACTATCGCTGGTAATGATGATCATGCAACCCTATCGTGGACGTCGACAACACCGAGTGAGGAGGACGCCATGGGCACCATCGACCGGTACCTGTACCGCATTGCCGACGACATCGACCGTGAGGGCATCGCCGCGGTGGAGGCCGACGTCGCCTCCGTCGTCCGCCGGGCGCGGGACGTCCAGATCGCCGGCGTCGCACTCGACGTGCTCGCCGATCGCGCCGAACCCGCCATCGCGCGCGCCCGCGCGTTCGGGATCGTCGCCACGCGCCTGTACCTGCACGACCGTGCGGGCACCCCGCACGGGTCCCTCGCGGCGGCCGGGGTCTGACCGTGTCGCCCACCACCTACCGGCGCCGGCAGGTGCCGCGCCGGTAGGTCATAACATCTGCGCTACACCCGGGCACAGGGTGGTGACGTGACGTTCGGTCGTCGGGTGCGGGTCATTGGCCCCGGCGACGCGCCCGCTGCGGTGGCCACCATGGCGGTGGAGGTGGCGCCCATGGCTGCACCAGCCGAGCAGCGGATCGTCCGCGTGCGCACGCTGGCAGCGGTGTGCGGCACCCTCGCCGGGGTGGGCGGACTGGTCCACGGCGTTGGAGAGATGGTCCAGGGCAGCGCGTCGCCAGCCGGGATCGTGTTCGACTCCTGGGTCGACGGTCCCATCGCGCGGAATCTGGGCGGGGAACCCGCGATGACCGTCGTTCCCAGTCTGCTCATCACCGGCGTGCTCACCGTGCTCGCGTCGTCCGCAGTCATCGCCTGGTCCTGGCGCGCGCTTGACCGTCCTCGCGCCGGAACCGGCTTGGTGCTGCTGTCCGCCGCCATGCTGCTCGTGGGCGGTGGATTCGGTCCTCCGATCCTCGGGATGCTCGCGGGCCTGGTGGCCGGGGGAGCGCACGCCCCGGTGACGCGATGGGCGGGCCGGTTGGGCGGCCGGGCGGGACAGGCGCTCGCCGCGATCTGGCCGGCGATGTTCTGGGTCTGTGTGCTGAACGCGGTGTTCCTGGTGGTCGGTTCATTCGTCCTCGGTGGTCTGCTCGGCCTGGCGGTCCCCGATCTGTTCGTCGCGAGCCTGTTCCTCGTGGTGCTGTCGATGCCGCTGGCGGCGCTGGCCGGCGTCGCACACCGGGTCATCCACGAGCCTGACGCGGCCGACGCGGTCGGGGCGGTGACCGGGCGCGAGGCGACGCTGCAGCCGTGACGCACCCACCGTGCGTTCGTGACGACCACGGCCTGGCGGCGTGCGTCGACGACGTGCTCAGCCGGTGACCGGCCGTCGGTTGCACGTCGACGTCATGCCCCTCGTCTGGTCCCGGGCCGCGCTCCGTAGCCCGCGGAATCGTCCGGTGCGACCGGAAAGGGCCTTGCGACGCACACCCGGTCATCTGTCGAACGCGCTGTCGTGCGACGATTGCACAGATGGCTGCGTCGTGCGCGCTGTCGATCCGACCTCAGGAACGTGTGCGATGCCCGCTGGCATGAGACCGACCGCCGACGACCGCCTGCGCGTCCGTGTGCGGATCACCGGGAACGTGCAGGGCGTCGGCTTCCGCCAGTACGTCCACCGCCTGGCGGGGCAGCTCGGCCTGGGGGGCTTCGTCGGCAACGACGCGCAGGGTGTGGTCACCGAGGTGGAGGGTGCGAGCCCTGCGGTCAGGGGCTTCCTGACGCGCCTGCCGGCCGAGGCGCCCGGGGCGGCGGTCATCGACCAGGTCACGTCGGCGCCGGTCGACGTCCGCGGTGACGACGCGTTCACCGTCGTGGTCAGCGACGCCCCGGGGCCGAGGCACGTCCCGGTGTCACCCGACATCGCGCCGTGTGCGGACTGTCTCGCCGAGCTGTTCGATCCCGACGATCGCAGGTTCCGCCATCCGTTCATCAACTGCGCCAACTGCGGTCCCCGCTACTCGATCGTGCGCGACGTGCCCTACGACCGCACGAACACGACCATGGCTGGGTTCGCCATGTGTGACGCGTGCGCCCGCGAGTACGCAGACCCGACCGGCCGGCGGTTCCTCGCGCAGCCGCTGTGCTGCCCGGCGTGCGGGCCACAGCTGTCGCTGGTCGACGGTGCGGGCGCGCGGCTCGTCGGCGAGCCGGGCCCACGCCACGGCGGGCCCCGCTCGCATGACGACGCCGCGCTCGCGCGGAGCGCGGCGCTGCTGCGGGCCGGGCGGATCCTCGCGGTCAAGGGGCTCGGCGGGTTCCATCTGGCCGTCGACGCGACCGACGAGGCCGCGGTCGCGCGGTTGCGTACGCACACGGGCCACCAGGCACGGCCGTTCGCGGTGATGGTCGCAGACCTCGACGCGGCCCTCGCGCTGTGTGAGGCCGACGTGCACGAGCGCGCTCGGCTGACATGGTCGACCGCGCCGATCGTGGTGCTGCGCCGCCGCGACGCCTGCCGGGACGGCGTCGCGGCACCCACTGCTGACGAGGGGTCGACGAGCGCGGCGACCATCGTGTCCTCGGTGGGGCCCGGCAGCCGCGACCTGGGCGTGATGCTGCCCTACACACCGCTGCACCACCTGCTGGTCGCCGGCGTCGGACGCCCGATCGCGTTGACCGGCGGCGCCGTGTCCGATGCGCCGGTCGGTGTCGACGACGCGGACGCCATCGAGCGGCTCGGTGGGATCGCCGACGCGTTCCTCACCCACGACCGCCCCGTCCACATCCGCGTCGACGACTCGGTGGTGCGGATGATGGGCGACCGGCCGTTGCTCGTCCGGCGCTCGCGCGGGTACGCGCCGCAGCCGGTGCTGCTCGGCCGCCCGGTGCCACGGCCGGTGCTGGCGGTCGGTGCCGAGCTCGAGAGCACCGTCTGCCTGGCCTCGCAGCGTCGGGCGTACCTGTCCCACCCTCTTGGCGACCTGGGCAGCGACGGGACGTACCGGTCGCTCGCCGGCGTGATCGACCACCTGTCGCGCCTGTTCGACATCACGCCCTCGGTCGTCGCCCACGATCTGCATCCCGGGTACCTGTCGACCCGATACGCGCGTGACCTCGACGGTGTCGACAGAGTGGGGGTGCAGCACCACCATGCACACGTGGCGTCGTGCATGGCCGACAACGGCGTCTCGGATCCGGTGATCGGTGTCGTGTTGGACGGCCCGGGCCACGGGACCGACGGCACGATGTGGGGCGGTGAGATCCTCGTCGCCGACCTCGGGACCTTCGAGCGCGCCGGGCACCTGCAGGCGGTTGGACTGCCGGGAGGCGTCGCGGCGACCCCCGAGCCGTGGCGCATGGCGGCCAGCTGGCTGCACCGCGCGTACGGCGACGACGTCCCGGAACTGGCTGTCGGCACCCGCATCGCGGACCGCTGGGCGTCGGCGCTCGCCGCCGCGCGGGCGGGGGCCGATCCGCCGTCGACGTCGAGCGCGGCCCGGCTGTTCGACGCCGTCGCCGCACTGGTCGGTGTGCGCGACGCGGTGACGTACGAGGGCCAGACGGTTGTCGAGTTGGAACAGGCCGCCGCTCCGGCTGTGCGCGACGGCTACCGCGCCGCGCTCACCGGAGGCGAGCCGTTCACGATCGACGGCGCCACACTGATCCGCGCAGTGGTCGATGACCTGCGCGTCGGCACGCCGGTGCCGGTGATCGCCGCCCGCTTCCACGCCTGGATGGTCGCCGCGATCGTCGCGGCATGCGGCCGGGTCCGCGACACGACGGGCCTGTCGATGGTCGCGTTGTCGGGGAGTCTGTTCACGAACGTGCTGTTGGTCGAGCGGGCCGTCTCCGCCCTCGACGACGCGGGCTTCACGGTGCTCACCCACGGACGTGTGCCGCCCAACGACGGGGGCATCAGCTTCGGCCAGACCGCGGTCGCCGCCGCCCGCGACCGCGCCCCCGCGACGTGAGCGCCCCGGTCCGCGTCGACCGCCCGACGACGTGGCGCGTCTGGTTCCCCTATCGTGGCCCCTGATGTCCGCTATGGGGGCGATCGTGGCGCAGAGACCGATGGTGACCCGCGGCGAGCGTGCGGCGGACTTCGTCGCACGGCGCGGTGACGGCCAACCCACGCGCTTCTACGCCTACACGGGTGGATCGCCGACGGTGCTGGTGTTCTCGGGTGGTGGTGGGCGGTCCGCAGCACGAGCAACGCGTGACGTGGTTGCGGATGCGCTCGACGACGACGTCCGCGTCCACGCCATCGCGGCCGGTCCGCCCGGCTCCGACGAGACGGTGTTCAACGACCCGCAGGGCATGGTGCACGCGGCCTACGGGGTCCCGGCCGACGGCGACCCAGCCGTCGTCGTGCTCGATCCGAACGTTCGCGTCGCGATGGCCCACGTTCACCACGACGACACGACGACACGGGCAGCGGTCGCGTCCGCGGTCGCGAACGTCGCCATCAGGCGCGCCGGGTCCACCATCCGACACACCGCGCCGGTCCTGTTCGTGCCCGAAGCGCTCGATCCGGCGTTGAGCGCGCAGTTGATCGACCTGTGGAGCTCGTCGGACACCGTCGAGACCGGGGTGGAAGCCACCGTCTCCGGGCGCCGTGCCGAGGCGACCGACCGACTGCGCAAGCGACGCCGGGACCACACGGTCGCCGACCCCGAGCTGCTGCGCGCGCTGTCCTCGCACGTCGGGCGACGCGTCATCCCCGAGATCCGCAAGGCGTTCGCGTACGAGGCGAAGCGCTTCGAGGGCTTCAAGATCGGCTGCTACGACGCCGAGGACGCCGGATTCTTCACCGCGCACCGCGACAACCTGAGCCCGGCAACGGCACACCGCCGGTTCGGGTTGACGTTGAACCTCAACGACGACTACGAGGGCGGGGAACTGCGGTTCCCCGAGTACGGACCCGAGCGGTACCGACCAGGGGCTCGGGAGGCGCTGGTGTTCTCAGGTGCCCACCTGCACGAGGTCCTGCCCGTCACCCGGGGCCGGCGCTTCGTGCTGCTGTCGTTCGTCTTCGGCGACGAGTCGGCCGGATCCTGACCCCGGCACCCGGACGGTCGCCCAGTGCCGCGCCGCCTCGAGCCTCGTTGGACGTTGCCGTCGTCGGCGTCATCTGAGACCCGGGCGCGATGTCGGCCAAGATGCCCCTTTACCGTGCGCGCCTCCCGCGTTAGCGTCGCGGTATGTCAAATCGCATGAAAGGCGAGGACGTGGCAGACAGCGTGTACCGTGTGACCGAGGTCGTCGGCGTCAGCAGCGAGTCGTGGGAACAGGCGGCACGCAACGCCGTTGCGACGGCGTCGGGCACCCTGCGCGACCTGCGCGTCGCCGAGGTCGTCAAACAGGACCTGACGACGGAGGGCGGGAGCGTGAAGCAGTTCCGCACCCGGCTGGCCATCTCGTTCAAGTACGAGTCGATCGACTAGGGTCTGTCTCTCGGACCGGTCGTGCACCGAGGGTGCAGCTGCGCCCGGCTCGCAAGGCGCAGTGAGCGACGCATACCGGGTCGTATTCGCGCGAGCTGCAACGACGCGAGCCGGGATGCAGATGTGACCAAATGCCGGCCGGGACCGGGAGACAGACCCTAGCGACGGAGCCTTCGGCGCCGTCCCGCGTCAGCGCAGGGCGCCGGCCACGACGCCGTGGCGGTCGGTCAGCGCAGCAGGCGGCGCAACAGGCCCTTCCCATTGGCGCTGCGGCGCCGGCGGGGGTCAGGGCGCGTCGTCCGTCGGCCGCGCGCCGGCGCCTTCGTGCCGGAGGTGCCGCCGGACAGCATGCGGCCGACCTGCTGCATGATGTTGCCGGTTGTCCTTGTGCGCTGGGACCGTGCCATGGGTGCTCCTTGTCTCGGTCGCCACCGATGCCCGCGCCGCGGATCGATACACCTCTGACGGCGGGACGATCGCCGCCACCGGCTGACGGGGCCGGATCCGCCGTGGCGCGGTGGTCGGAAGATCCCCGCGACACGGGCGTGGCGGTGTGGGAGACTGAGCGGCGGTCCACGCCGTCAGGAGGGTCAGACATGGCGCGTTCGGTTCGGGGACGGATCCTTGCCGCGGTCGGGGTGGCGCTGCTGCTCGCCGCGACGATGACCGGTGCGGGCGCCCACGCAGGCCCCGACGACGATCCGGAGGTGCTGGGTCATTCGTCCGGCGAGGAGGTCAAGCGGATCTCCGGAGCAGGACGTGGCATGCCGTCGATCCGCGGGCCGTTCCCGGACACCGAGGGCCTTGAGTTCCTCGGCCAGCTGACCAACGCGGAGCTCGGCGTGGAGCGCCTGATCTTCACGGGCGCCTCGTGGCTGTCGGACATATGGGGATGGACCTCGCCGGACACCGGCGATGAGTACGCGCTGGTGGGCACCTCGTCAGGTGTCGCCTTCGTGCGCGTCACCGATCCGGCCGATCCCGAGTTCCTCGGCCTGCTGCCGACGACCGAGCCGGACACGATCCGCAACTTCTGGTGGGACATCAAGACCTATCAGGATCACGCCTACATCACGACCGAGGTCCGCGGCGCGGGCGTGGCCATCGTCGACCTCACCCAGCTCGACGGGCGCACGCGCGTCGAGCCGGGCACCGACGCCGCCGTCATCACGCCGGTGGGTCGGTACGACGACGCGGGCTACGTATCGGCCCACAACATCTCGATCAACACCGACACCGGCTACGCCTACCTGACCGGCGTCGCCAAGGACGCCGCGGTCGATCCGGACTTCATCGCCGAGAGCCTCGTGGTGCTCGACCTTACGAACCCCGCCCAGCCCGTCGAGGTCGCGCAGATCGGTGGCATCGACTCGCACGACGCCCAGGTCGTGTCGTACGCGGGCCCGGACGCCGATCACCAGGGAGCCGAGATCGCCGTTGTGTTCAACGGTGGAGATCTCGAGGTCGGCATCTACGACGTCAGCGACAAGAGCGCGATCGAGGAGCTGTCGACGACGACCTATCCCGGCGCGTCGTTCACCCACCAGGGCTGGCTGACCGAGGACCACAGCTACCTGCTCGTCGGTGACGAGGAGGACGAGCTGTTCGGCATCTCCGATCCGCAGAACGAGGATCTGCCCGACACGGCGCGGACCTACATCTTCGACGTGCGTGACCTCGACGCGCCGGAGTTCATCGGGTTCTACGACTCGCCTGCCGCGTCGATCGATCACAACCTGTTCGTGGATGGCACGAACGTGTGGCAGGCCAACTACACGGCCGGTGTCCGCGTGCTCGACGCGTCGGACGTCGCGGACGGCGTGCTGACCGAGATCGCGCACATGGACACCGAACCGCGCCTGCCCAACCGGAGCATGAGCCAGAACATCAACATCTTCGCTGGGCCGTGGGGCGTCTACCCGTTCTTCGAGTCCGACACGGTCATCGCGTCGGACGGGCTCAACGGGCTGATCCTGATGCGGCTCGAGTAGGTGCCTGCGTCCGACGCGCGGCGCCACACGCCGCGCGTTCCCGTCGCCCCGGGCACACGCACCCCACTCGAGCTCGCCATGGACGCAGAGGTGCGCGAGCGGGTCGTGCCCGCCTGCGTCCGTTCGGCTGCAGGGGTGACGTCGTACCAGGCGGTACGACGCTGTGGGTGGGACCGGGCGCACATCCGGGGCACAGTGGAGAGCGGAGCGGACCGTCCGGTCCGGCTCCGCGACGCCGAGGAGTGACAGTCACGGTGGACGCCACGGCCGCCTCACCCCGGCGCGCGGACCCCAGGCGGCAGATCACCGCCGCGGTCTTCGTCGCCGTGGCGCTGGGCACCGTCGGGCTGTTCGCCGCCATCACCGTCGCGCCGCTGGCGGCGGTCGAGCTGACGGGTACGTCCCGGTTGAGCGGCGTCCCGACGGCGGCGGCGCTGGCCGGGACCGCGACCGGTGCGGCGATCCTGGCACGGGTCATGGCCCGTCGCGGACGTCGACCGGGACTGGTGCTCGGCTTCGGGCTCGGCGCCGCCGGCGCGGTCGTCGCGGTGCTCTCGGTGGTCCTCGGACTGTTCTGGTCGTTCGTCGTCGGCATGCTCGTGCTCGGTTGCGGCAACGGCGCGAACCTGCAGGCCCGCTACGCCGTCGCCGACGTGCAACCGTCCGAACGCCGGACGACGGTGCTGGGGTGGGTCGTCTGGGCCGGCACGATCGGCGCGGTCGTCGGCCCGTCGCTCGTCGATCCCGCCGGGCTGACGCTCGCCGCGTGGGGGCTGCCCGCCCTCGCCGGCGGAGCCGCGATCGCGGCGCTCGGCATGGCGCTGAGCGCCAGCGTCTGCTCCGCGTTCCTGCGGCCCGACCCGGCCGAGCTCGCCGAGCCCGCACCACCGGACGCCACGCCCGGGTCGGACGACGAGCCGGCGGCCGTGGTCGACGGGTGGGGGTCGCCAGTGGTCATCGTCGCGGTCGTCGCGATGGTCGCGGGGCAGTTCGTGATGGTGCTGATCATGACCATGACACCGGTCCACGCGAGCGGTGCGGGCGCCAGCCTGGGCGCCGTGGGCTTCATCATGAGCGCCCACATCGTCGGCATGTACGGCTTGACGCCGGTCGCGGGCCTCCTGGCCGATCGTGTCGGCAGCGTCGCGGTGATCGCCGTCGGGCTGGCACTGACCGTCGTGGCCGGGCTGCTCGGAGCAGTCGTTCCGGCGGCCGACGTGATGCTGCTCTCGGTCGCGCTGTTCATCCTCGGCCTGGGCTGGAGCTTCGGCTTCGTCGCGGCGAGCGGACTGCTGGCCGCCGGTGTCGCGTCCGCCGAGCGCGCCAGGCTGCAGGGGTCGGTCGACACGGCGGTCTACGCCGCCGCGACGCTCGGCAGCCTCGGTTCCGGCGTCCTGATCGCCGCGGCCGGCTACGCGGCGCTGTGCCTGGTCGGTGCCGCCCTGGTCAGCGTGCCGGCCGTCGTGCTGGCACGGCTGTGGCGTCCGGTGCGTTCCGCCGTCCGACCGGCCTGACGGTGCCACGCGCATCGGCGCGCCGCGGGTGGCGCGCTCAGTCGGTCATGGCGCGGTGGTGGGCGCCGAGCTCCACATAGTGTTGTGCGCCCCGGGTGATCAGCTCGCGTTCGGCGTGGCCGACCTCGCCGCGCACCTTGGCCGGGACGCCCGCCGCGATGGAGCCCGGCGGGATCTCGGTGTTCTGCGTCACCACGGCACCGGCGGCGACCAGGGATCCGCGGCCGACCGTCGCACCGTTCATCAGCACGGCACCCATGCCGATGAGCACGTCGTCCGCGATGTCGCAGCCGTGGATCACGGCCCGGTGCCCGACCGTGACGCGGTCACCGACGCGCAGGGGGTACCCCGGATCAGCATGGCCGATGGAGCCGTCCTGGATGTTGCTGTCCGCGCCGATGCTGATGTCGGCCACGTCGCCCCGCAGGACCGTGCCGTACCACACCGACGACCGGGCGCCGATGCGCACCCGGCCGATGATGGTGGCGCCGGGCGCGACGAACGCGTCGTCGGCGACATCGGGGTCGGTCCCAGCGAACGGCAGCACCCGTGGTACGTCGTCATCGGCACGTGCGTGTCCGGCTCCTGTGCGCACCTGTGGCTCCCGGCTGGTCGTCGTCGCGGCTGCGGCGCGATCGTAGCGGGCAGTCACGGCTGCCAGCCCAGGACCGTCGTCCCGACCCACAGCACGCCGGCGATCGCGGCGGCGGTGACGAACGGCACGGCCAGCACCACGCCGGGGTCGGACCGTCGTCGCCGCCACGCGACGAGCAGGCCGGTGATCCACAGCCCGTGCACGACCAGCACGCCGGCGCCGGGTGCGATCAGCCCGATCGGCAGGATCGGTACGAACAGCAGCAGGTGCAGCACCAGTCCGGCGATGGTCATCGCGCGGTCGCGAGGCAGCACCGGTCGGTCGGCGCGCCGGGACCGTGGCTCGATGCCGATCAGCGCGGCGGCGAGCGCCAGCACCAGGCTGGGCAGGATCCGCGGCGGCGGCTTCAGCCCCATCAGGTCGGCCAGGTACAGCAGCAGCGCGATCCCCGCGAGCGACCACGCCGTCACGCGGCGCGTGCGTAGCGACATCGCTCCTGCCATGCAGCAATGATCCCACACCGCCCCCGACCGAGATGGCCGTTGACGCCCGTCGCCTCCTTCGGTTCACTCGGGGTCCAACCCAATGAGCATCGGGGGGTCCACATGAGACACGGCCGTACCCGCATCGTAGTGATCGCCGTGCTGGCGCTGCTGGCGTCGCTGCTGCCGCTGTCGCTCGCCGGCGCCGACGAGCACGTCCCCGTGCCTGGCGGCCCCTTCGTGCCTCCGGCCCAGCCCGAGGCCAACCGGTCGGCCATGCTCGACTACGAGACGATCGTGGACCAGCTCTTCGCGCTCGAGGCGCGCAGCGGCGGCGCGCTCGAGGTAATCGAGATCGGTACGTCCGGCCAGGGGCGGACCCTGTACGGAGCTCAGATCGGCGACGGCGACACGCGCATGTGGATCCAGGGTCGCATCCATGGCGACGAGCCGTACGGCGCCGAGGCCATCCTCGATGTGCTCCAGAGCCTGGTCGCCGGCGGCCGCCACGCGCGTGAGGTCCTTGACGAGATGACCTTCCTGATGATCCCGATCTACAACGTCGACGGCTCCGAGGCCTACATCCGCCAGGACGTCATCAACGGCATCGACCTCAACCGCGACTGGGGCGTCGCCGAGGACCTGTCGCGGCCGCTGACCGAGTTCACGGCCGTCGAGTCGCGGGCCTACTGGTACGCGTGGGCGGACTTCCGCCCCGACTACGCGCTGGACCTGCACCACCAGGGCACCTACTACGAGTCCGGCACCGACGAGATGACCGCGTTCTCGCTCGGCATCCCGCTGCTGCCCGACAACCTCGACCCCGAGATCTGGGACGCCGCCCGGCAGATGGCCGTCACGGTCTTCGACGCCATCGATCCCAAGGGGTACGCCAACATCACCCGCTACCCCGACATCAACATCCCCGAGGCGGTCATCTCCGCGATGATGCTCGGTGGACCCGGTCCGGAGGGTGAGGATCCCGGCTTCACGACGGCGGCGATGTTCTTCGAGAGCCGCGGCGGCATCGGCACCAAGAGCCGCGGCTACCTGATCCGCCAGAACGTCGAGGGGGTGTGGGCCGTGATCGACGCGATCGCGTACGGCACGCTGGACGAGGCCGACGCCGACCGCTGGGCCGAGCTGCCACGCCGGGGTCAGTCGATCAGCACGAGTGACCGGTTCCCGAACTCGCCGTGACCTCCAGAGGGCGGGCCGGGTCTCAGCCGCGTGAGACCCGCCCCGCCGCCGCCCCGATCGAGGGCGACATGCAGGACGTGCTGGAGGAGTTCCGGCGCTCGCTGGACCCCGAGCGCTTCCCGGCGATGATCGCCCACGTCGAGTGGCACCAGACCGACCCGGAGGCCAATGAGTTCGAGTTCGTCCTCGACCTGATCCTCGACGGACTGGAGGCCTGAGATGCGGGTCGCGGTGTACGGCGCCGGTGGCATCGGTGCGTACTTCGGGGGCCGGCTGGCGGCGGCGGGCGTCGATGTCGCGCTGATCGCGCGCGGTGCGCACCTGCGGGCGCTGCAGGCGGACGGGCTGCACGTCCGCAGCCCGAAGGGCGACATCGATGTCGCGCTCACGGCCACCGACGACCCGGCTGACATCGGGGCGGTCGATGTCGTCCTGTTCACCGTCAAGTCCCAGGACACGACCGACGCGGCACGGCGGCTGGGACCGCTGCTCGAGCACGATACCGCCGTCGTCTCGCTGCAGAACGGCGTGGGCAACGAGGAGGCGATCGCCGCCGAGATCGGGTCGCACCACACGCTCGGCGGCGTGGTCTACCTGCTGTCGACCATCTCCGAGCCCGGCACGGTCGTGCACTCGGCCGGCCCTGCCACGCTCATCTTCGGCGAGCTCGACGGCGAGCGGACCGAGCGGGCTGCTCGCCTGTTCGACGCGCTGCGCACCGCCGGCGTCGACGCCACCCTGTCATCCGACGTCCGGCAGGCGATCTGGGACAAGTTCGCCTTCATCTGTGCCCTGTCGGGCATGACGGCCGCCGTGCGGCTGCCCATCGGCGCCATCCGCTCCGAGCCCGCGTCGTGGCGCATGTTCCGCGATGTCCTGCGGGAGGTCGCGGCGGTCGCAGCCGCCGAGGGCATAGAGCTTTCGGACGAGGCGATCGCCCGCCACGAGTCGTTCGCGCAGGGACTCGAGCCGGGCACGCACTCGTCGCTGCACTACGACATGACGCACGGCAAGCCGATGGAGCTCGACGCGCTCCACGGGGAGCTGCTGCGTCGCGCCGAGGCGCACGGCGTGGCGGTCCCCGCCACGCGGGCGATCGTCGCCATCCTGCAGCCGTGGGCGGCCCGCAACGCTGCCGCATCCGACGCCTGAGGTCGGGACCACGCCTCGGTGATGCCCGCCCCGGATCTGCCTGACCAGGTCGTCGGAGGTCGTGGCTGGTCAGGTCGCGCGTTCGGCCAGCGCATGGAGACCCGACGAGTACAGCCGCATCAAGGTGTTGCACACGTCCACCTCATCGGTGTCAGCGACGTCGAACTGACCCATCCACTCGGCGAACGTCGTCTCGTCGGCGGTCACCCGCCGCAGCCGCATCTCGGACAGGTAGTTGGCGAGCGACAGCGGCGACTCGAGGATCGTGGATGTGCTCGTGTGGTTCAGGTCGTCGAGCGCCAGCAACCGCTCGCGTATGAACCCGCCCTCGACCAGGTGGAAGCTGCGCACGCAGCCGACGGCATCACTGGACCGGCCGTCCTCGATCGCGCTGTCGGCGATCATCGGGTGCCAGCTCGGCAGGCCGTTGAAGTCGCGGACGGTGTCCCACACCGCCTCGACAGGTGCCGACACCACCACACTGCAGTAGACCTTGGACATCTCCGCCCTTGTGCTCGGCTCGTCGTGCGTGCACAGCCTGAGCGCGGCGACCCATCGGGTCAAGGGTCGATCGCACTCCCGTGGTCGCGGAGGACGCGGTGACAGGTGGTGCGGTGGAGGACCTCTACGACGGACCTCGGCGCGCGCTTCGTCGGTCGCAACCGCCATCCCGTGATCGGTGAGTGGGAGACGGTCAGCCACGTCGTGGTCTGCGACGCACCGACCAGCGGGGGGAAGGGTGGTCCGCGTCGGCCGGCCGGCCGGGGGGTGACCCACACCACGCGACCGGTCCGCGCCACGGGGCGATGACTGTTCGTGACGCGGGCGTGAGCCAGAAGGTCTGTCCATCACCCGCGCCACCGTGTACGCTGCGCCATGCGCATTGATGGCGACCTGATCCGCTGGTTGCGGGACCAGCGCGGACTGTCGGTCAACAAGCTCGCGCGGATGTCCGGTGTGTCAGCGGACACGGTCGCAGCGATCGAGGCCGGTGAGTACCGCGGCAGCCCCGAGTGCGCCCGCCGTCTGGCGAGCGGGCTCAGCGGCGCCGGCCACGGTGAGCCGGTGCTCGCCGACGATCTGTGGCTGTACGAAGAGGACCTCGCCTGACCCGGTCGGTGCGCTGCATCACCACTCTGACCGCGGACCATGGCGGGATGCCGGCGGTGGTGTGCGTGCACTAGGCTCCGGTGCGTGCCCTCGAGCGTCAGAACCCTGACCCAGCGTCAGCTCAACCGCGCGGTGTTGGCGCGGCAGCATCTGCTGCGGCGGTCGACGGCATCGCTGCCGGCCATGCTCGAGTCGGTCGGTGGGCTGCAGATGCAGTATGCGCCGAGCGGGTACGTCGGATGCTGGTCGCGGCTCGAGGACGTGAGCCGGTCACGGGTGACGGGTGCGTTGGAGCGTCGGCAGGTGGTGCAGGCGACGCTGCTGCGCTCGACGATCCATCTCGTGTCGGCCGCGGATTTCCCCATGCTGTTCGCCGCCACGCGTATCAGCCGGCAGCGAAGCGGCCGACGCGCGGCGCAGATGCGCAAGCTCGATGAGGTCGATTACGTCGCCATCGCCGAGCAGGTCCGGGGCTGGTTCGGCGACGGTCCGCTGGAACGTCGTGAGCTCATCGCGCGACTCGAGGCCGAGGGCGTCGGCAAGGACCACTTCGAGTCGCTGAGCCAATGGCTCGAGCTTCTGCGTGTGCCGCCGCAGGGAACCTGGGAGCGCCGGCGTGCCCACCTCTACGGTCTGGCGGTCGACGAGTTGGGGGTCTCGGCGGCGTCGATCGACGTGGATGTGGCGATGGAGTTGTTGGTCGAGCGCTACCTCGGCGGGTTCGGACCTGCCGGCCGTGACGATCTCGCGTCGTGGGCTGGCATGCCGGTAGGGGCGTTCGACCGCACGCTCGGGCGCATGACACTGCGCCGCTTCGCCGACGAGGACGGCGATGAGCTGATCGATCTGCCCCGACGCCCGCTGCCGGACGCGTCGACTCCGGCACCGGTCCGCTTCCTCGGTACGTGGGACGCGACGCTGCTGGCGCACGCGCGCCGCACGCAGGTCCTGCCGGAGGACCTGCGGGGTCAGGTGTTCTCGATCCGTCGGCCGCATTCGGTCAACACGGTACTGGTCGATGGGCAGGTCGCGGGCACCTGGCGGATCGAGGAACGCCGGGTCGTCGTCGAGCCGTTCGACACCCTTCCCGCCCGGTTCGCCGACCAGGTGGCGAGCGAGCGCGCCGCGCTGGAGACGTTCATCAGCTGAACGACGGGCTCCCCAGCACGGCGCGTCGCCCTGCGTGACGCGAGCTCCCCCGGCACTCGCGTCACGCGGTCAAGGCGCCGCGCCGCCGCCGCGGAAAGGGGGCTTGGCGAGAGGCGACGGCGACGCGGAGCTGTCGACGCTCCTAGCGGCCCGACGGGTTGCAGAGGCTGAACCCCTGATGCGAACCGGGCTTGTGGCCGTCGTTGCCCATGCCGCCGATCGTCGCCAGCGCGACGATGTGGTGCGCGGCGTACTCCTGACCGCTGAACGAGCCGTCTCCGTCACTGTCGTTGCACGGTCCGGCGTCGTGTGCGAACGCGGGCGCGCTCAGCCCCAGGGTCAGCACGACGGCGAGGAGCAGGACGGCGAAGCGGCGCATCGATGATGCCTTTCGTGATCGGGTGGACGCTGCAACCGGTACTACGTGCAGCCGCCCGGTGAGGTTCACCGTCACCCGCAGATTCGATGTGCCACGTATCGCCTCGACGAGGCGGTCCCCGTCGCGCCGACTACATTTCCTATTCGAAGACATCACGCCGAGTAGTCTTGCCTGGCTGAGAGTGACTGGCCGACTACAACAGTGCCTTTTTGTTGTGTGTTGTGACAGATGGTGTTGACCCGTGCGGAGCGCACGCCTACCGTGCCGCTCGCACAGGACCATCCGTGTGGATCCTCGAGAGGGGTGGAGGCGTGATGCTGCTTGCGGAGGCACTGAACGAGCGGGCTGACGCGCAACGACGGTTGTCGGATCTGCGGTATCGCATCGGTGAGAACGCGCGGGTCCAGGAGGGCACACGCCCGGCGGAGGACCCGCAGGTGCTGCTGAACCGGGCGATGGACATCAGCGAGCGGATCCGCGTGCTGGCCGTCGCCGTCAACGTCACGAATGTGGCGTCGACGCTGCCGGACGGCACCACCGTCACGGAGGCGTTGGCGCACCTCGACGCGCTCGGACGCCAGATCCGTGTGCTGACCGAGGCGGCTGACCGTGCCGCCGACCGGGTCGCCCGTCGCGGTCGGTCCGAGATCCGGGAACTGGCCATGTTCGACGTCGGTGGTCTGCGCGACGACGCTGATCGGCTGGCGGTCGAGCGTCGCGAACTCGACGCCGCACTGCAGCTCGTCAACTGGACGACCGAGCTTCACGTGCCGGTCTGAGATCGCCGGACCCACGACCGCGTCCGGGTGGGGCGGATCCAGATCGCCGACATCACGGTGGAGCGACCCGTACCGGAGGAGGCGAGCGCGAACATCTTCGCGGGTGCCGCCAGGCCGAGTCGGCAGGTCGAGGAGTCGGCACCTGCGGCGTCAACGTCCAAACGCCCGCAAGCCGGACTGAGTCGCCGCCGTCACGGGCGCAGCGGGCGGAGCAGCACCATGACGACGGTCGCCGTGGCGACCGTCACGGCGACATCGCCGACGTGCACGCCGTGACTGTCGCGGCCGACCAGCAGTGGTCCCTGCAGCACCCACTGGCCGGCGATGACGCCCAGCGTCAGGAACACCATGTACCCGGCCAGAGCCAGGCGGACGAGTATCGACATCAGACCACCATGCCCCATGCCGGGACGCCATGCCGGTGCATGCGCGGCGCGCGGCGTCTGGCGCTGCGCGCCACAGGCCGGGCCCCGTGTCGGCGCGCCGGGCCCGAACGCGTGACGCGGTCAGCCGTCAGTCGCGGATGCTGATCAGCCACATGGCCAACACGTTCATGACGATCCCGAACCCCGCGACGATGGCGATCCCGGCGACGACGCCGACCTGTCGTCCTCCGACCGACAACGCCAGCCCCGACTCCGACAGCTGGGCCAGCAGCTCGTCGGGCAGGCCCTGAGCCTCCAGGATGAGCCGCCGCAGCGGATCGACCGCGTAGCTGACCGGGTTGATGCGGACCAGCACGTTCATCCACACCGGCAATCCCTGCAGCGGGAAGAAGATGCCGGACAGGAAGATCAGCGGGAACATCACGAACTGGTTGACCATCTGGAACGACTCGATCGAGCGCATGCGCGCGGCGATCGCGATGCCCATCGACGACAGCGCGAAGGCGCCGATGAACATGATCGGCCACAGCTGCAGCACCAGCAGCGGGGTCAGGCGGATGCCGACGAACGGCGCGAACACGAAGATGACCGTGCCCTGCAAGGTCGCGACCGTCGCGCCGCCCAAGGTCTTGCCCAGCGCGACGGCGGCCCGGCTGACCGGCGCGACCAGCACCTCTTTCAGGATGCCGAACTCGCGGTCATAGACCAGCGACACCGCGTTGAACAACGCCGTGAAGAACACCGACATCGCGATGATGCCCGGAAAGATGAACTGCTCGAAGTCGACGGCCGCGGCGCCCCCGCCGAGCATGTTGCCCATGGCGCCCGACAGGCCGCTGCCGAACACCAGCAGGAAGATCAGCGGGAACGCGGTGGATCCGATGATCCGCGGCTTGTCCCGCCACCAGCGCAGCATCTCGCGCTTCCAGATGATGCCGACAGCGCCCATCGTCATGGCGGTGCGGCTGACCTGGTCGGGAGTGGCCGTCCGCCGATGCGTGGACGCTGACGTGCTCATCGTCGTCCCCGCACGTTCATCATGCGGCGCATCCGATCGCGGTTGACGTCCCCGGCGTCGAGCTCGCTCTCGCGGATCGTGCGTCCCGTGAGCTTGAGGAACACGTCGTCGAGCGTCGGCCGGCGCAGGCTGGCACCGTCGATGTCGCCGGAGAACCCGCGGATCAGGCGGGGGATGAACCGCGCGCCGTCGTCGACCTCGACGCGCACCTCGCCGTTGCGCCGCGCCGGCTCCAGCGACTGGTCACGCAGGTGGGCGAGGAGGTGCTCCGGGTCGGGCGCGGTGATCGTGACCACGTCGCCGCCGACCATGTCCTTCAAGCCCTCCGGCGTGTCGAGCGCCACGATCTCGCCGTGGTCGATGATGGCGATGCGGTCGCAGAACTCGGCCTCCTCCATGTAGTGCGTGGTCATGAACACCGTGACGCCCGTCTGCTCCCGCAGCGCGCGGATGTGCTGCCACACCGAGCGTCGCGACTGCGGGTCCAGTCCGAGCGTCGGCTCGTCGAGGAACAGCACCGCCGGTACGTGCAGCAGCCCGCGGGCGATCTCGAGGCGTCGGCGCATGCCGCCGGAGAACTTCTCGACGATGCCGTCGGCGCGATCGGCGAGGTCGACCAGGCGCAGCGCCTCCTCGATCCGTCCTGGGCGGTCCTCCCGTCTCATGCCGTACAGCACGGCGTGGAACTCCAGGTTCTCCCGCGCGCTCAGTCGCTCGTCGAGGCTGGGTTCCTGGAACACGATGCCGATGGACCGGCGGACCGCCGCATCATCGTGCTCGACGTCGTGGCCGGAGACCCGTGCGCTGCCCGCCGTCGGTCGCAGCAGCGTGGTCAGCATCGAGATCGTCGTCGTCTTGCCGGCACCGTTCGGACCGAGGAAGCCGAACACCTCCCCCCGGCCGACCGCGAAGTCGATGCCGTCGACCGCGACGAAGTCGCCGAAGCGCCGCGTGAGCTGCTCGACGACGATCGCCGGTTCCTGCGCCGCGTCCATCCCCGCCAATCCTACGGACGAAGTGACGACGGTGCCCCGGGTGGGCCGCAGCCAACCCGGGGCGCCGTCTCAGGTCGTCCGGATCACTCGAGCAGATGATCCAGCGTCCGGCCCATCACGGCGTTGCGCTGGGCCTCGGTCGAGATGCCCTCGAACCCGAAGCCGTGCAGGACGGTGTCCTCCGTCGTGACCGCGGCGCGGAACTCGTACAGGCTCTCGCTGCGGGTCCAGTCGTTGGGGTTGGGCGCGCTGCCCTCGGGCGAGCCGGGAACCTCCCAGCCGCCGAGGTCCGTCTCGAACGAGGTTTCGGCCACCGTCGCGCCGTCGACGACCACGCTCGCGTCGTCGACGAACACCCCGGTCTCCTGCACGGCCCAGTCCGACACGTAGCTGATGGCGACCTCGACCTCGCTGCCGGCGTACGCCGACAGGTCGATCGTGAGTTCCTGCCAGCCGGCCGTGTCACCGGAGAAGGCGTTCCACTCGCCGGTGCTGCCGGTCGGCGAGCAGCTCCCGTCCGGGTTGAGCGTCTGGTAGTGGTCGAGGAACGGGTGCAGGTCCCGCCAGCCCGACGTACACGAATCACCGGTCTCCTGGCTGGTCAGGCCCGGGATCTCCAGGGTCGTCCAGTCGTCGGCCCCGACGGTGTGGGCCTCGACGATCAGGAAGTCCCACGCCGGCTCGGTGTCCGCGCTGATCGCGACCTCGATCGCTCCGCTGGACGCACCGGTCAGGTCGACCGTGCGCGCCAGGCGCTTGTAGGCGACGTCGCCCTGCAGGCTGGCCATGTAGTAGTCACCCGTGTACGGGGCGAACGGCTCCGCCTCGTCCGAGACCCAGTCGGCCGACCCCCAACTCTCGAACTGCGGGAACTCGTCGACGGGCAGGATGTCGCTGGTGGTGATCCACGACGCGGTGCCGGTCCCGGTTTCGTTGGTCCCGTCGGACGCTCCTTGGTTGTTGGCCGAGTCGCCGCCGTCCAGGTCCCAGTCGAGGCCGCCGTAGGGGACGTCGATCCCGGTCACCGGCAGGGCGTTGCCGTCGCCGTCCAGCCCACCTCGGCGGGATCGCTCGTAGCCGCCGAACCAGTACTGGTAGACGTCGTTGGTCAACTCGCGGCAGTCGCCGGACGTGCACACGGTGGACGGGTCGCTGTTCTCGCCGTAGTCGAGCGGGAAGAACTCCTCGAACCCGTGGTTCTTGCCCGTGGCGAGGACCTTGCCGCCCTCGTTGAGGTAGTCACGCATGACGATGTTCATCTCATGCGCGAGCAGGGTCGTGTTGAGCCCACCCTGATAGTCAGTGACAAGCTTGTCACCCGTGTACCAGACGACGGCGTCGTAGTGGCCGAGCACGCCCAGCGGGTGCGGCGCCGGGCCGTCGTCGCTGACCTGGTAGAAGTCCCACGAGTGTCCGTTCGCCTCGATCGCGTCGCCGTAGTAGGCGAGGTAGGCGTCGCCGGGGGTCTCGCCACCGAGGGCGCTGCCCGGCGAGTTGTCGGCCACGACCAGCACGTCGCCGCCGATGTCGTCGGCGACGGTGTAGGTGAACGGCTCGGACGTCGTGCCCCTGGCCTCGAACCACACCTCGACGGAGTCACCGGCCTGCTGGCCGGTCACGGTCGCGCGACGCCACGCGTAGTACAGGTCGTTCTCGGCGCCGTAGCGCTCGCCGCCGTCCCACTCGTCGGTCTGGACCACGGTCTTCTCGCCACCGTTGATCCGGTAGACCATCCGGACCGGGCCGAGCTCGCGGTCGGCCGTGATCTGGACGGTCTGCTCGCTGCCGTACGACGTGTCGAAGCTGTCAACCACGATCTCGGCCGGGACGTTGCCCAGGTGCGACTCGGGGTCGGCCGGGTCGTCGGCCGAGCGGGCGATGTCCAGCGCGAACGGGAGGTTGTTCTCGAACTCCTCCTGGACGAGGTCCTCGTCGTCGGGGAAGTTGAAGCCGGACTGGCAGTCGCCCGCGACCCATTCGTCGTCCGGGTACCAGTTGCTGACCGACTGGCAGGTCGACATCTCCGGGGTGTAGCCAAGGGTCCCGTGGACGTTGTGCACGTGTCCCGTCGTCGCTCCGTTGGTGATGTACAGCTCCGCCGACTGGTCCGGGTCGTAGCCCGGGATCCCCGGGTTGGCGTCGTCACCGGCGAGCGCGATCATCGGGATGTCGTCCGGAGAGGGAGTGTCCACCTGCCAGCCGACCCCGTACAGGATCAGCTCGGCGGCGGAGTGGTAGTTGACCTGGTACGCGAAGTCCATCGAGCCGACGAACTCGTTCATCGCCTGTGTCTCGGGCTCGGACAGCGGTCCGGTGCCGCGGTAGGTCTCTGACGCCGGGTCGTCCGACGACCCTTCGTTGTCGTAGCCCCACTTGTAGGCGAAGTTGCGGTTGAGGTCGACACCGTCGCCGCTGGTGATGACACCGTCACCGTTGTTGTCGCGCAGGTTCTTGCGCCACAGGCGGTTTGCCGGGTCCTCGTGCGTCCACTGGTAGCCGTCCGGGTTGGCGACCCACACGAACCACAGCTCGGTCTCGTCGACGACGTCGGTGATCTCCTGGTCGGAGCCGTAGTTGTCGAGGTAGTAACGGGTCAGCCGTCGGGTCATCTCCGGCGTGATCCACTCCCGGGCGTGCTGGGCGGCGTTGTACAGGACGGCCGGCTTGGTGCCGTCGGGGCGCTGGTTGGCGTTCTTGTGCACCTTGAGGGCCCAGATGTCGCGACCTTCCACGGTGTCGCCGATGTCGACCAGCTTGACCAGGTCGGGGTTGGCGTTGGCGATCGCGACCATCTCGGCCTCGAGCCCGTCTGTTCCGTCGTAGGCGCGGAACACGTTGTCCCCGGTCGCGACGTCGGGCGTGCGGTCCACCCGCTGCTGGCCGCGCGTGCGCTTGAACGAGGCCTCGTCGCGGAACTCCGCGATCTGCTTGCCGGTGGCGATCACCTCGACACGGATGGTCTCCTCGTCGATGACCTCCTGGGCGGTCACGCCCAGGCCGGCCAGGCGCAGCTCCTCGACCAGGTCCGGCGACACGTCGGCCGTCCACGCCTTGAGGGACGCCGAGCCGTTGTCGTCGGGTTCGGCCATGCCGGCGGGAGCCATGACCAACAGCAACAACAACGACAGGAGAAGAGACAAGACGGCTCGCATGTCGGCTCCGAACGGCGAGGGCGGGGTCCAGAGGAGCTTAGAGCCTGTCACCTATGTGTCAATCCTGTGGACTCCTTCGTGACTAGTCGTGGTGCGCGGAGCGTGCTGGTCGCGAGCGCGTGCGCCTGGGCGGATCCAGGCCGCCGTCAGCGGTGGCCGGCGGACATGTCGAGCCGCCGAACGGGAGGGCGATCCTGAGGATGCGCGACGCTCGCCGACACGCCATCGCGATGCTCCGTGATGACCTTGACGACACGCCGGGTCTGACGAATGATGTGTGCGCGGGGCTGTGCGAGGGGTCGTCATGCCGGGACGCCGAACGGTCGGGCGGTGGGACCGATCCGGCCCGCGGATGCGGGTGGTGCGCGTCATTGCGATCGTCGCGACCGTCGTGGCCATCGCCACCACGGCCGCAATCGGCGCTCCAGCCGTTGCCGCGCCGCCGCATGCGGTCGAGGTCGCATCGGACGTGTCGCTGGAGTATCGAGGTGAGCCGGTGCGGCTTGTCCGGACCGCGGACTTCGGCATCCCTCACGTCTACGCGGACGACCTCGGCGCGCTGTTCTACGGCTCGGGCTACGCCACGGCGCAGGACCGCCTGTGGCAGGCGGAGGTCTTCCGCCGCTCGGGGGCCGGCACGCTCGCAGAGGTGCTGGGTCCCGGGGCGTTGCCGGCAGACCGTGCTGTGCGCCGCGACGACTACACCGACACGGAGTACGCCGCGATGTGGGAGGCGCTGCCCGCCGACGTGCGCACGATGATCTCGAGCTACGCGGATGGCATCAACGCGTACATCGTCGAGGCCAGGGCGGAGCCGTTCGCGAAGATGCCCCTCGAGTTCTTCTCATTCGGCTTCCCGCAGCGCCCGGACTTCCCGGCCGAGTGGACCGTGCAGGACGTCCTGCGCAGCATCGTCTTCTTCGTCCGCCGGTTCGGTGAGACCGGCGGCGCGGACATCGTCAACGCCGACCTCCTGCAGTCGTTCGGTCCCGACGTGTTCGCCGACCTGCGGTGGCGCGACGATCCCGACGCCTACGCCACGAACCCGGCGGCGGGTTCGGCCAGGCCCGGGCGTGCGCCCGGCTTCAGCGCCGCGTGGAACGGGCCCGACATCACGTCCGTCGCCGACCGCATCCAGGCGCAGAACGACAGGTTCACCGAGACGCTGATCGAGCTCGGCATCCCGCACAAGGGTGGGTCGAACGCCTGGGCGGTCAACCCGTGGAAGGCCGACGGGCACGCGACCCGCTTGCTCGGCGGCCCGCAGATGGGCTACACGATCCCGCAGATCACGCATGAGATCGGTCTCCACGGCGCCGGGTTCGACGTCCATGGCATGACGTTCGCGGGTGCCTCGCCGTTCCCGCTCATCGGTCGCGGCAGGGACTTCTCGTGGACGTCGACGACCGGCGTCGGGGACACGATGGATCACGTCATCGAGCTGCTCGCGCCGTGCCAGGGTCCGCCGAGCTCAGGTGACCCTGGTGACGTCGCCCAGCCGCTGTCGTACCTGCACGACGGCCAGTGCCTGCAGACCGACGTGCGCACGGAGGTCATCGACGTCGCTGGACGGCCACCCGTCGAGCTGCACGTGCACCGGACCGTCCACGGCCCTGTCATCGCCCTCGATCCGGGGTCCAACATCGCGGTGGCCGTCGAGCGGGTGCACTGGATGCGCGAGCTCGACGCGATCACGGCGTTCGCCGGGTTCAACCGCGCGCGCAACTGGCGCCAGTTCGAGACGGCGGCCCGTGACATCTGGACGAACCACAACTTCGTCTACAACGACGCTCGCGGGACCATCGGGTACACCATGGTCGGCCGGCTGCCGGTCCGTGCCGAGGGCGTGGACAGCCGGTTGCCGCGGCTCGGTGACGGGAGCCAGGAGTGGCAGGGCTTCACGGAGATCGTCCCGCTGACCAGCGGCACCAACCCGGTCCAGGGGTACTTCGTGAACTGGAACAACAAGCCGGTGCCCGACTGGGACAACGGCGACGCAGGGGTCGCCTTCGGTCCCACCCACCGCGTCGGCGTGCTCGCCGACGCGCTCGCCGCCGACGACGCCGTGTCGTGGGACGACATGGACCGGATCAACCAGATCGGTGGCCACACGTGGATCGCCGCCCACTTCTTCCGTCCCATGTTGCTGCGCGCGGGCGACGTGACGGGCAGTCCATCTCACGCCGTCGTGGAGGCGCTCGCACTGGTGGCGTCGTGGGACGGACGCCGAACCGACGCGGCCCCCGATGACGGGTTCTACGACGATCCGGGCCTGACGATCTTCCGTGCATGGCACGACGCGATGCTCGACGAGCTGTTCGGTCACGTCGACTACACCACCCTGGGCGACCCACCGCCGCCGGAGGGCTCGGCCGACGTGCTGTGGCGGCTGTTCGTCGCTGACGACGATCACCCCGGCGACCCCGCGCTACCGATCAACGCGGACTGGCTGGAGGGTCGGGATGTCGACCGGGTCGCGATCGACGTCCTCCAACGCGTCGTGGACGAGCGCCTCGCGGACGGGCCGCTCGACACCTGGCTCACGCCGGAGTTCGTGCAGAACTACTCGGCGCTCGGGGCGCTGCCGTTGGTGTCGCACCCCTTCCTCAACCGGGGCACGTACAACCAGATCGTCGAGTTCACCAGATCGGCGAGCAGGTCGGTGAACGTCAACCCGCCCGGGCAGTCGGGCCTGGTGACCAACCCGGCGTCACCGACCCCGGCGGACCACACCCGCGACCAGCTGAACCTGTACGCGTCATGGCGCTACAAGCCGCAGCACCTCGACCCGCTCAGGCCGGTCGGCGGACAGCGCTGACACCGCGCGGGGCGAGCACTCGCACGGCCGTGATGCCGGCTGATCCAAGATGCCCGCGTCACCCGTCCAGGGCCCAGGGTGCGCCCCGCTCAGGCGCCGCCGCTGCCGTACGGCCTGGTCAGGATCTCGAGCAGGTGGCCCTCCGGGTCCTCGAAGTAGACGCCACGGCCGCCGTCGCGTGCGTTGATCGCTCCGGCACGTCGCCGGCCCGGGTCCGCCCAGTGCGGCACCCCACGCGTCGTGATGCGGTCGACGATCTCGTCGAACTCGGCCTCGCTGACCAGGAAGGCGTAGTGCTGCGACGTGACCTCGCCGGTGATGTGCATGAAGTCGAGCGACACTCCGTTGGCGGCCTCGACCACCATGAACGGTCCGTACCGCGTCGGCGCGGGAAGGCCCAGGATGTCGGCCATGAACCGCGCCGAGCCCTCCGGATCCCGGGCGGCGACGATCGTGTGGTTCAGCTCCGCGGGCATGACGGCTCCTCTCGTCCAGCCGGCCCGTCGAGGGATCCGACGTCGACGTCGTGTCCGGCGACGCGCCCAGGCTGCTCGCCGAACGCCAGCGTGCCACGTCACCGTCCGGTCGCCCCGTTCACGCGCTGTGGCGTCCTCGACCTTGCGAGTGTGGTTGAATCGGCGGCGCTCGCTGCGCGGGCGCCTTCCCCGGCCCGGACGCCGCCGGCATGCTCACCCAGGTCTGCTACCGCGGACGTTGCACCGAACAGACCCAGCAGGAGTCGCCCCGCAGCCGATGACGCCCCCGATCGTTCCAGGGACGCTGCAGGCCACGTTCTGGCCGGGTGATCCCGTCCCCTCGCGCGGTCACCTCGCGCTGTGGGGGACTGACGACCTCGTCGCAGACATGACACGGCTCGGCTTTCCGCCGGGCACGCCGGTGACGCTGCCGACGGTGCTTCCGCGCAGCCCGCGGGCGTACAAGCGCGTACGGATCGCGGACGTGCCGGCCAGGCTCGTGCCCGTGGGTGCCGCCGCGGCTGCGCTCGCCGCGTTTCCGGCGCCGTCCACCCCGGCGCAGCGGTGGCCGGGACGACGCCGGCCATCCGATTCGCTGCTGGTCTGGAGCGCTGCGGCGAAGATCGCGCTGGAGCTCGTCGCGGCCGGTCGCATCGTCCCGACGCTGCGGGCGGCGGGCGACGTCGGCGTCGCCAGTTGGGCGCTGGCCGGCGCGGCCGACGACCGACTGGCCCTGCTGGCCGTACGGCTGCCGCCGGCGGCGCACGCGCTGCGGGCCGAGGGCGAGAACGTGGTGTGGTCACCGGCCGAGCTGGTCACCACGTTCGGTGACGCGGTCGCCGACGCGTTCGCCCGCGACGCGTTCGCCCGCGGCGGTCGCGCGACCCAGCGGTCCCGCGGTGCGCGCAACGGGCGCGCGCGGCGCGCCGTCAGCTGGCCCCGCACCTGGCTCACCGGGCTGACCGACCCGGTCGATCCCGTGGTCGACGGCATCGAGGACGCCGTCGCGCGCCACGCCGAACAGATCGCGCAGTGGAGTGCGGCGGTCCGCGCCCGCCGCGACGGCGGTGCCCGGCTGTGCCTGCGCCTGGCCTCACCACCGCCGGACGTGCTCGGCGACGAGTGGGGGTGGCGTGTCGACTACCTGCTGCAGGCGGCCGACGACCCCAGCCTCATCGTCGAAGCGGACCGCGTGTGGGATGCCGCGGACGCCCGTGTTGACCTCGGCGGACTGGTCGTCACCGAGGCGCACGAAGCGTTGATCCGCGGGTTGGCCGACGCCGCCCGGCTGTTCGAGCCGCTGCGCCCGAGCCTGTCACTGGCCCGCCCGGCGGGGATCGACCTCGACGTCGCCGACGCCGCCGGACTGCTGGACGTGTCGGGCGATCTGGCAGCCGCCGGGCTCGGCGTGCTGCTGCCCGCCGAGTTGACCGCGAGCGGACAACGTCGTCTGCGGGCACGGATGCGGGTGGGGACGACGCCTGAGACGCCCGGCACGGGGCTGTCCACGGCAGGGCTCGACGCCGACACGCTGCGCACGTTCAGCTGGGAGGTGGCGTTGGGTGACGACACGCTCGACGCCGACGAGTTCGCCGAGATCGTCGCCCTCAAGCAGCCGCTCGTCTCGTGGCGTGGCCGGTGGGTGCGCGTCGACCCCGACGAGGCGTTGCGCCTGGCCGATCTCACAGGCACGGCCGGTCGGTTGGCACCCGGTGAGGCGCTTGCCGTCGCGCTGGCAGGCGAGCGTGATGATCCTGACCTGGGCCGGGTCGAGACGGTCGCCGACGGCGACCTGGCCGCGCTGGTCGCGCGGCTTCGCGACGGCGGTGCCCGAGGCGCGCCCGACCTGACCGGCGTCGTCGCCACCCTGCGTGCGTACCAGCACCGCGGTGCTGCCTGGCTGCAGGCAATGGCCGGCCTCGGCCTGGGCACGGTGCTGGCTGACGACATGGGCCTGGGCAAGACGCTGCAGTCGATCGCGTTGCTCGTGTCGCGCGCCGCGGAGCGACCGCACCTGGTGGTCTGCCCCACGTCGGTGGTCGGCAACTGGGAGCGCGAACTGGCGCGGTTCGCTCCTGACGTGCCCGTGCTGCGCCACCACGGACCTGGTCGTGCGACCGACCCGGCCGCGTTCGTGCCGGGCTCGGTCACGGTCACCAGCTACGGGTTGGTCCGCCGTGACGTGGACCTGCTCGCGGAGGTCGACTGGGACACGGTCGTGCTGGACGAGGCGCAGCAGGTCAAGAACCACGCGTCGAAGGCCGCCCGTGCGGTGCGCCGGGTCCCCGCGAGGACGCGCGTCGCGTTGACCGGCACGCCGGTCGAGAACCGGCTGGCGGAGCTGTGGGCGATCGTGGACTTCACCAACCCCGGCCTGTTGGGGTCGTTCACCCGGTTCCGCGAGCGCTACGCGGTGCCCGTCGAGCGCTGGGGCGACACCGACGCTGCGGACAGGCTGCGCCGCATCGTCGCGCCGTTCCTGCTGCGCCGCACGAAGGCTGAAGTCGCGACCGACCTGCCGTCCAAGCAGGAGGCCACGGTCGTCTGCAACCTCACCCGTGAGCAGGCGACCCTGTACCAGGCGGCCGTCGACCGGGTCTTCTCCCAGGGCATCGCCGACGACGGCATCGATCGGCGTGGCCAGATCCTGGCGCTGCTGACCGCGCTCAAGCAGATCTGCAACCACCCCGCCCAGTACCTCGGCGAACGCGGGCCGCTGCCAGGGCGCTCCGGAAAGCTCACCCGCACGGCCGAGATGCTGACCGAGGCCGCCGCCGCGGGCGACCGTGCGCTGGTGTTCACCCAGTACCGCGCCATGGGGGAGCTGCTCGCCCGTCACCTCGCGGCGCGCCTCGACGTCGCCGAGATCCCGTTCCTGCACGGCGGGGTCGCCGCCGGGGCGCGTGACGCGATGGTCGCGGCGTTCCAGTCGGGCGAGCATCCGTCGCCCGTGCTGCTGGTGTCGATCAAGGCTGGCGGGACCGGCCTGAACCTGACCGCAGCGACCCACGTCGTGCACTACGACCGCTGGTGGAACCCCGCGGTCGAGGACCAGGCGACCGACCGCGCCTACCGGATCGGCCAGACGCGGGCGGTGACGGTGCACAAGCTGGTCACGGCCGGCACGGTCGAGGAGCGTGTCGCCGCCCTGCTGGAGCGCAAGCGCGCGCTGGCCGACGCCGTCGTCGGCACCGGGGAGACATGGATCACCGAGCTCGACGACGATGCGCTCCACGACCTCGTGTCGCTGTCGCCCGACGACATCTCCGACGAGGACGAGGTGGCATGACGACCCGTCGGCGGTGGCTGCGTGCGGAGGTGGGTCGCGCATGGTGACACGCTTCGGTCTCACCTGGTGGGGCGAGCGGTGGATCGGCGCCCTGGAGGCACTCGGCGCCGTGTACGCCAACCGCCTCCCGCGTGGGCGCACCTACGCACGCCAGGGCCGTGTGGCGAACCTGACCGTACGTCCCGGCCGGGTGACCGCGGCCGTGCAGGGCAGCCGCGCCCGGCCGTACCGCGTGACGCTGACCCTGCCGGTCTTCGACGACGCCACCTGGGAGGCCATCCTCCAGACGCTGGCCGGAGAGGTGCGCCACACGGCCGCGCTGATCGATGGCCGCATGCCCGACGACGTGGACGACGCGTTGCAGGCCTGCGGCGTGTCGCTGTTCCCACGCGCGCGGGAACTGTCGACCTCGTGCACGTGTCCCGACGCGGCGAACCCCTGCAAGCACGTCGCCGCGGTCCACTACACGCTGGCGCAGACCTTCGACGACGACCCGTTCCTGCTCCCACGACTGCGTGGCCGCGACCGCGGCCAACTGCTCGCAGGGCTGCGTGCGCATCGCGCCGGCACCGGCGAACCCGTCGACGACGCCCGGAGCGACGACGGACCGATCGCCGTCACGGACCTCGTCGCACGCGACCTGTTCAGCGCGCGCGGAGCCCTCGACGACATCGACCTCCGGCCCCGCCGTGCCGGTGACCCGACCGCGATCGTGCGGCGGCTGGGTCCGCCGCCCGCGGCCGTCGAGATCGAGGCGGACCTCCACGATCTGGTGACCGATGCCGCCGCGCTCGCGTGGCGTGTGCTCGCGGGCGACGTTGCTCGGGGCGCGGGCGGTCGCGATGCGTGAGCGCATGACGGGACCGCTGGCATGCTGCCCGTGCGACGTGCCGGAACCCCATGAGCATCTACCGATCCGCCGCGGGCCGCGACGCCATCCACGCGTTCGTCGTCGGCGCGCTCGACCGCTGGGACGTCGACCACTCCCGAGATCACGTCGCGAGCACGCTCGGGCCGACCCACGTCGTCACGGCTGGTGCCGGCGAGCCTCTCGTCCTTCTCCCCGGCACCAACTTCTGCGCCGCGACGTGGCTCGACCTGATCCGGATGTTGGCGACAGAGCACGAGGTCCACGCCGTCGATCTGCCGGGCCAACCCGGCCTCAGCCACGACGAGCGATCACGCCGACCACGAGACGCGTACGGGCGGTGGCTGGCTGACCTCCTACCCCGGGTCACCGACCGGCCCGCGGTGCTCGTCGCCCACTCGCTCGGCGCCCGCGTCGTGCTCCAGGCGCGTGCCGTCGGTGCGCCGGTCAGCGGACTGCTGCTGGTCGACCCGGCAGGTCTGATCCGGCTGCGCGTCACGCCACGGGTGATGGCACCGACCATCCCGTGGCTACGCCGACCTGACGCCGACACGTCCGAGGCGTTGCTGCGGATGATGATGGCGCCCGGCCGCGTGCCACGATCCTCGCTGACGACGTGGATGACCCTCGTCGGCCGCCATGTCAGAACCTCACTGGCACCCGCTCCCGTACGTGCATCGACACGTCGCGCCGTGGCCGGCGCGCGGTGCGTGGTCGTCGCGGGCCGCCACGACGCGTTCCTCCCACCGCGCCCACTGTCGCGCGCCGTCGCGAAGACGCTCCCCGGCGTACCGGTGCGCCTCGTCGTCGACGCGGGCCATCTCCTGCCGCACGAGCGGCCGGACGTCATCGTCGAGATCGTCCGCGAGCACATCGCCGCGCCCGGTCGTCGGCGCGACGACCCCTGAGCAGCGCGCTGCCGGATCGACCCATCGTCGCCGGCGATGGATGGTCATGCAGGCTCGCGCCGGCCACGGGTTCCGGTACGACGCGCACTCTCACGACGGCTGTCGGCCCATCAGATCGACCGTCCCTGACGGCTGCGGATGGTGTTCGGTGTCGTGTGGACCGCCGAGGTGGCGGCCGATGGTCGCACTCAACCCCAGCGCCCCGGCGAAGATGCACACGCCCAGCGGCACGTGGACCGCCGTCGGGACGGCGCCCGGCATCCAGCCGAGTGCGGCCTGGATCTGCAGCGCCAGACCCAGGGCGAGCGAGCCCCACAGCGCGACCCGTGAGCGTTCGCCAGCCAGCCGGTGCGCCATCGCGAGCAGCAGCAGCGCCAGACCGGCCAACTCGAGCGTTCCGCCGACGGCGCCGTGGGTGCCGAGCTGATCGCTGGCTCCGCTGATGAACTGCCCCGCGACGATCGCCTGGGCGAGCACACCGAGCGTGATGAGGTGCACGAGGCCGCGGTGGACGGGGCGCAGGATGGCGCGCACGGCTACGCGTCCTCCGCGTCGGCCGGGACGACCGTCACGGTGCCGCGCATCCCGCCGTGCAGCGTGCAGCGGTACTCGTACGTTCCGGGTTCGGTGAACGTGTGCTCGAAGGTGCCAGCATCCTGGACCGCACTCGCGACGTCGCCGACGACGACGTTGTGCTGGTTCGCGCCCGCCCACTGCCAGGTCATGGTGTCGCCGGCAGTGACTTCTGCATTGGCTGGCTCGAAGTCGTTGTCGACGACCTGGACGGTCGTGGTCGCCACTGGCGCATCGGTATCGTCGTCGCCGATGGCGCTCGCGCGTCCGCAGGCGGTGAGCAGCGCGGTGACGAGCAGGATGATCAGGGCTGGTAGGTATCGTGTGCTCATCATGCTTCGCATGGTGAACCGTCAACCTGGTGAAAGATATGCGGGACGACCCCGAACCCATCCCCGAGACCCCGGCCGCCGGGTCGGGGTGGGACCCGACATCGGACGTGCGGCCGCTCGTCGTTGCCGTCGACCGGGCGTTCCGGGAGCTGTTCAGCGCGGTCGATACGGCCCTCGACGGGGCGGCGGCACGGATGGGCATCAATCGCACCGACCTTCGGTGCCTCGAGGTGCTCGACCGGCGCGGGCCGCTGTCAGCTGGTGCGCTGGCCGACGCCATCGGGCTGTCGGCGGCAGCGGTGACGAAGATCGTCGACCGGCTCGTCGCCACCGGCTACGTCGAGCGGGTGTCCGACCCCTCAGATCGCAGGCGTGTCGTCGTGCGCACGACCGAGCGTGAGCATCAGGTGCGTCGCGGCGTCTTCCTGCCGTTGGTCAGCGATGGGATGCGGCTGCTCGACGAGTGCTCGGACGAGGAGTTGCGGCTGCTGCGTGCGGTGCTGGAGCGGTCGACGGCGCTCAACCGCGCGCACGCGGGACGGCTGGATGACGAACGGTCGTCACCGGAGTGAGTGGATCCGCAGCCGGCGACGCATGCGGGCGGGCGCCTGCGACGCGCACGGACGTTGGTTGCCGGCCGAGCGCATCCGCGCGGGGTCGCTGATCGGCGACGCGATCACCCGGTGTCGGCCCACGTCAGTAGCGCCGCTCGCGCGAACGTCACGCCGTCGGTCGTCGGCTCGGCACGCCGGGGGACGGTTGGGTGTTCGGTGAGCCCGCCGAGCCGGCGCAGCAGGGTGCGGGTGTCCCGTGCGGCGTCCGCGGCGTCCCACGCGGACAGGGGTGCGCCGTCGCGGTGCGTCCAGCCGACGGCATCGAGGACGGTCGCGATGGTCGCGTCCACGACGTCGATGTCGTCGATGGCGGCGGCCGCCGTCAGCAGTTGGATGAGGCCTGCCTGGAACTCGTCCTCGCGCGATGTGCGCGCTGGCGTGCGTTCGGCCAGCTGCCACCACAGTGCGAGGGGATCGTCGACGGCGGCGCGACCGCGGGCAGTGAGCCTGAGCTCGCCGCGGTACTTGCGCAGCAGCCCCGCCCGCTGCGCCGTCTCGCGCAGATGCAGGACCGGCAGCGTCTGGTCCTCGCGGTTGCCCTTGCCGATCCACTCGTCGTCGAGGCCCAGTTGCTCGAACGCCGCCGACACGTGCGCTGGCGGGAGGTAGCCGCCGGCGGTGAGTGTGATGCCGACGTCACCCACGCGCCGTAGCAGCCACGTGTAGGGGTGGACCATCCGGGCCGCGGTCTCGGCGTCGACCTCGACCGGCTCGTCGAGGTCGGCGTCGACGATCAGCTGTCGCAGCTGGCGGGTGCCCTCGACCGTGCGGATCCTGTCGGCGAGCGCGGCGAGCGGCGGTGGCAGCGAGGCGGGTGCCGTGGAGCGGTGCAGACCGTAGGCGGCCAGTGTCGCGTTGGTCTCGCCGATGTCGAACGGGCGTGGCGGGATCAGGTCGGCCGCGACGTCGGCGCCGTACATGTCGGCCAGTTCGGCCGACGCGGTGGCGTGGTCGGGGTGGTCGGGGTCGCCGGCCGCGACATGCAACTCGTAGCCGGGCGCGCCGCCGCAGTCCTCGGGGGGATCCGGGCGGCGTCCGGCCGTGCACACCGCGCGGGGCGCGCCGGGCTCGCGCGGTTCGACGGCCTCGAGCCTGATGGTGTGGTGCCAGTCGTCACCGTAGTCGTACGTGTAGTACAGGCGGTCGCCCTCCTCGACGAGCAGTTCGTCGAGGCGCACCTCCTGCTCGGGCACGCCGACGTCGCCCTCGTCGACGTCGAACGCGCACAGGTACTGCTCGGCGTCGCGGCCGGCGGACGGTGGCCCGGAGCTGAAGCGGTGCAGGTGGGTGTCGGTCCAGCCGAACGCGGCCTGGATGGCGTCGTGGACGTCGTCGAGGAACAGGTCGGACGTCAGCTCGAGCCGACGCCACAGCGGTGGCCTGGTGCCGGTCAGGTCGACCCGCACCCGGTAGGTCACCACGTCGGACCGGCGGGGCCGCCTCCGGGACGGCGGGGGAGCGTGCAGGGACGCCATCGCTGCGTCGGTGGCGGTCGCCATGACCTGCTGCAGCATCTCGTGCAACTCGGCCGGCGTTGCACCCTGCACGGCGCGTTGCAGCGCGTGCAGCAGTTCACCGTGATCGTCGCCGCGTCCTGCGGGGGCGTCGTCGCGTGGCATGGGCGACACCGTACACGCGGCGTCAGGTCGTGCACCGAGGTGCGGGTCATGCGCCCGAGGCGACGGCCGGCGGCCACCGCGTGGTGACAGCTGAGCCTGATGACCATGCAGTGGATCCGTCGCAACGTGTCGTCGTGCCCGGTCTGAATGCCACTGTTGCGATCGGCTCCGGTGCCGTAGCGTGTCTGCGGTTCACCAGCGATCCGGGGAGGCGCCCATGACAGATGTCCGCAGGCGGCCGTGCCGCATGCTGTTCGTGCTCTCGCTGGTGCTCGCCGTGCTGGTCGTGCCGAGCGCCGCGCCGGCCGCGCCCGGAGGCGACAGCGGCCCGCGCTACACCGCCGGTGATCCCGGCATCGGTGACGTCTACTTCCCGTATGCCGGGAACGGTGGCTACGACGTCACGCACTACGACCTGGACCTGACCTACACGCCACCCGAGGCGGACCCGGCCCCGCTGGTCGGACACCTGGAGGGCGTCGCGACGATCGAGCTCGTCGCGGTGGAGGACCTCGAGCAGTTCAACCTCGACCTGCGTGGTCTCGAGGTCGAGTCGGTCGTGATCGACGGCCATCCTGCCCGCGCGGTCGATTCGCCCGACGACGCCGACCACGTCGGCGGTCCCGCGTGGTGGCAGGTGCAGGACGACGACGCCCGCATCTGGGAGCTGACGATCCAGCCGCGCCCCAAGCTCAAGGCGGGGCAGGACGCCACTGTCGTGATCGCCTACGGCGGCGACACGACGCGCCCGCGGGACATCGAAGGCTTCCTCTACGGGTGGGTCACCACCCGCGACGGTGCAATGGTCGTGGGCGAGCCCGAGGGCACGATGACGTGGTACCCGGTCAACGACCACCCGACCGACAAGGCCACGTACTCGTTCGAGATCACAGTGCCGGAGGGCAAGGTCGCCGTCGCGAACGGCCTGCAGTCGCAGGATCCGACGACCGTCGACGGATGGACGACCTGGTACTGGGATGCCCCGGACCTGCAGGCCAGCTACCTGACGACCGCCTCGATCGGTGACTTCGAGCTGTCGTACGGCGAGACGGCGGACGGCCTGCCGATCGTCGATGCCGTCGACGTCGATGTCACGCCGGGCAACCGCGCCACGAGCGAGGCGAACCTCGCCCTCCAGCCCGCGATGATCGCGTACTTCGAGTCCCTGTTCGGTGACTACCCGTTCAACTCCTATGGGGCGATCGTCGAAGACGACTCGGTCGGCTACGCGCTCGAGACCCAGACCCGTCCCGTCTACTCGCGGGTCGCCCGGGAGGGCACGGTCGCACACGAGTTGGCGCACCAGTGGTTCGGCAACGCGGTCAGTCCCGAGCGGTGGCAGGACATCTGGCTCAACGAGGGGTGGGCCACCTACCTGTCGTGGCTGTGGCTCGAGGAGAACGGCGGCGCCACGGTGCAGTCGCAGTTCGACGACGTGATGGCGATCCCGGCCGAGTCGAGCTTCTGGGACCTGGCGATCGCCGATCCGGGGCCGACCGGGTTGTTCGCCGGCGCCGTGTACGACCGTGGCGCGGCGACGCTGCATGCGCTGCGTACCAAGATCGGCGACGAGGCGTTCTTCGCCGGCGCCCGCCTGTGGCTCGAGCGCTACGACGACGGCACCGCCACGACCGAGGACTTCGGGGCCGTGTACGAGGAGGCGTCGGGCCAGGACCTGTCCGAGTTCTTCGACATCTGGCTGCGGCAGCCCACGAAGCCGACCAGCTGGTAGTACGCCCGGCGGCCGCCCGGGGCGGCCAGCGTCGGCGACGCTGGCCGCCGCGGCGCGCAGCGCCGCCGACGTCGCGATGCGCATCGTGATGGTCACCAGCGCGCCGCGTAGCCGCCAGTCAGCCTCTGCCGCCGGCCATCGACGGCCACCGCGAGGCGAGCCCGGCGGCGGGACCGTCCGGGTTGACGGCCACCGTGAACTCGGCGTCGGTGTGGTGGACCTTCGACAGGTCGGGAGGCGGCGGCGCCTCATCCTCGAACACCGCATGCACCGGCGCCGTCCACGGGTCGGGTGTCGGCAGGGCGGTCAGCGCGATGCCCGTGTGCGGGCGCAGGTAGGGCAGCGGCACCTGCACGTGCCGCCAGGTGCCGCCTCGCTGCCCGGCCATCGCGTGCATCAGATCCACCGGTGCGCCGTCGGCCAGCACGGTCGCAGCGGGATAGGTGACCACGACCTGGTCGGGGCGCAACGGGTGGATCATGTGCGCCAACGCCGCCCCGATGGGCTCGGCGTCCGCGGCGCACAGCGGCGGTGTGCGGATCAGCAGCGTGGTCATGCCGTCGTGCAGCACGTAGGCGGTGGTCTCGGGCTCCAGGCGTAGGCGCGCCAGTTCGCGGGCCTCGGCGACCAGCCAGCGGTCGAGCTCGTCCCATGTCTGCAGGAGCGGGTTGGCGATGTCGTCGGCGATGGGGGTGGGCATCGGGCTGCCTTTCACGCGCCGGGTCGGAAGGGGCGCGTGGACGTAGCCTGCGTGATTCGCCCGTCTCAGGACTCATCCAGCCGCTGCGGCCTGTGGACAGCGGCCCGCACGGAGATTCTTCCGAGCTCCGGTGTCGATTCCGCCGGTCGCGTTCGTGGTCGGGGCAGAGGTCGCACGTGAGCGGCCGCACCCACCACCGATCGTCCGCTGGACAGGAGGCACCACATGCGCAAGCTCATCGTCGCATCGTTCGTCACGCTCGACGGTGTGATCCAGGCTCCGGGCGGTCCCGATGAGGACACATCCGGCGGGTTCGCCCACGGCGGCTGGACCGTCCCCTACTGGGACGACGTCATCGAGGCCCACGTCGGATCCGGCATGGACGTCGAGAAGGCGTACCTGTTCGGTCGCGGTACCTACGAGATCATGGCGGCCCACTGGCCGCACGCCGGCGCCGACGACCCGTTCGCCGCGAAGATCAACGCCGCGCCCAAGTACGTCGTGTCGACGACGCTGACCGAGGCGTCGTGGCAGAACACCGAGATCATCAGCTCGGACGCGCCGGACGCGATCGCGGCGCTGAAGGCCGAGGACGGCCCCGACCTCGAGGTGCTCGGCAGCCCGGAACTGATCCAGATGCTGCTCGCCCACGACCTGGTCGACGAGTTCTCGCTGATCACCTACCCGGTGGTCGTCGGGGCGGGCAAGCGCCTGTTCGGCGACGGCACCGTGGCTGGTGCGCTGACGCTGGCCGATGCGAAGATCTCGCCATCAGGTGTGATCATCGCCACCTACCGGCGCGCGGGCGAGCTGCGGACCGGTTCGTTCGCGCTCGACGAGCCGTCCGCGGACGAGGTCGCGCGCCGCGAGCGGGTGGCCGCGGACGCCGGCTGACCGGTCCACACGACCACCCTGGCACCTGACACAACCAGGCCCAACGCTCCACCATCATGAGTTCCACGACCGCCGAGGAGGCGAGCACCATGACGCAGTACCTGATGTCCGTGTGGCACGACGACGAGTACGAGGTCGACTTCTCCGGGGAGGAGATCCAACGGGTGGTCCGCCAGGTCGACGCCTTCAACAAAGAGTTGGAGGCCGCCGGCGCGTGGGTGTTCGGCGGCGGCCTGCACCCGGCATCGTCGGCGACCGTGCTGCGCGCGACCGGCGACGACGTCTCCATGACCGACGGGCCCTACGCCGAGTCCAAGGAACAGATGGGCGGGTTCTGGGTCATCGAGGCGACCGACTTCGACGCGGCACTCGAGTGGGCGCGCAAGGCGACAGTCGCCTGCGAGGGGCCGGTCGAGCTGCGCCCGTTCCAGGATGGGTGACGATCTCGCCTCGGTGTTCCGACGCGAGGCCGGCCGGTGCACCGCGACGTTGATACGGGTCCTCGGCGAGGTCGACCTCGCCGAGGACGCCGTCGCGGAGGCGTTCACGATCGCCGCCGAACGCTGGCCGACCGATGGGATCCCGCCGAACCCCGGCGGGTGGATCACCACCACCGCGCGTCGACGGGCGATCGACCGCCTGCGGCGCGAGTCGTCCCGCCACGACCGGCAGCGCGCGGCGCACCGGATGTGGACGTCCGCTATGGGACCTGACCCCGACCGCGACCCGGAGCTCGACGACCTCGACGCGTTCGTCGACGTCGTCGCCGACGATCAGCTGCGGCTGATGTTCCTGTGCTGTCACCCCGCGCTGTCGGTCGACGCGCAGGTGGCGCTGACCCTGCGCCTGCTCGGTGGGCTCGAGATCCCCGAGATCGCGCGCGCGTTCGTCGTCCCGGAGCCGACCACGGCCCAGCGCATCGTGCGCGCCAAGCGCAAGCTGCGCGACAACAACGCCTCGTACCGCATCCCGCCGCACGCCGAGCTGCCGGACCGGCTTGGCGCGGTGCTCGCGGCGCTCTATGTGATCTTCACCGAGGGTCACACCGCGACGTCAGGTGACAGGCTGACCCGCATCGATCTGTCGGCGGAGGCGATCAGGCTCGCACGCGTGCTGGTCGAGCTGATGCCCGACGAGCCGGAGGCGGTCGGGCTGCTGGCGCTGATGGTGTTGACCGACGCGCGGCGGCCGGCGCGGTCGGCGCCTGACGGCCGTATGGTCCGGCTCGCGGACCAGGACCGCTCGTTGTGGGACCGCCGCCTGATCCGCGAGGGGCACGCCCTCGTCCGGGCCTGCCTGCGGCGCAACCAGCCGGGGTCGTACCAGATCCAGGCCGCCATCGCGGCGGTGCACGCCGACGCGCCCGTCGCCGCGGCGACCGACTGGGCGCAGATCGTCGCGTTGTACGACCAGCTGTTCGCGTTGCGTCCCAACCCGGTGGTCGCGCTGAACCGGGCGATCGCTGTGGGCGAGCTGCGCGGGGCGGCCGACGGTCTCGCCGCCCTGGACGGCGTCGATGCCGAGCGGCTCGCGGAGTATCAGCCCTACCACGCGGCGCGGGCCGATCTGCTCGCCAGGGCCGGCCGCACGTCCGACGCGATCGCGGCATACGACCGCGCCATCACCCTGACGACGAACGCGGCCGAGCGCGACTTCCTCACCCGACAGTTGCGCGCACTGGACGTGTGACCACCGGCGAGCCAGAGGCGCATCGTCGCGGGAGCGGGTACGTCAGACGGGTGTCCGCCAGCTTGGGCGGAAGGGTGTGTCGAGCGTCAGCCGGGCCTCCGAGGCGTGCGCAAGAGCCCGACCATGCCGATGGACAGCTCCGCCACGCCCGGTTCCTTCCTACGGTTGACGTGGGTTCCGCCACGCCCTCAGGCGTCCGGGACGACCTCGTCACGCAGCACGCGCCGCAGGGTCTTCAGCGCCGCGCTCTTCGGGAGATCGTCGCGGAACTCGATGGCGGTGGGCACCTTGTAGGCGGCCAGCTGTTCCCGGCAGAACCCGGTGAGATCGGCTTCGCTGACCTGCCGATCGGGATGCCGCACGACGAACGCCTTCACCGTCTCACCCCTGCGCTCGTCGGGGATCCCGATCGTGCACGCGTCCAGGACCGCCGGGTGGCTCATGAGGACGCCGTCGATCTCATCCGGGTACACGTTGTAGCCGCTGGCGATGATGAGGTCCTTCTTGCGCCCGACGATCCGGAAGTAGCCATCGGCGTCCATGACCGCCAGGTCGCCGGTGTACAGCCACCCATCGCGGATCATGTCGTCGGTGGCCTCGGGCATCTGCCAGTAGCCCTTCATCACCTGCGGTCCGCGGATGATGAGCTCACCCTCTTGGCCGACGGGCATTTCCGCGGTGTCGGGGTCGGGGTCGGGGTCGACGATCCTGGCGTCGGTGCTGGGCACGGGAAGCCCGACGTGGCCGATCTTGCGCGTGCCCCACATCGGGTTGGCGTGCGTCACCGGTGAGGTCTCGGTCAGCCCGTAGCCCTCGACGATCTTGCTGCCCGTCAGCGTCTCGAACCGGCGCTGGACCTCCTCCGACAGCGGCGCCGAGCCCGAGAAGCACGCCTTCACGCTGCTCAGATCGATGGTGTCGACGCCGGGATGGTGGTTGATGGCGTTGAACATCGCAGGGACCGCCGGGAACAGCGTCACCCGGTGCCTGCTGATGTTCTTCACCATCTCCGGGATGTCCCGCGGGTTGGGCATGAGCACCATCGCCGCGCCGGCGTGGATCGGCCAGTTCAGGCAGCACGTGAGTCCCAGCACGTGGAAGTACGGGACGGCAGCCAGCAGCACCTCCCTGCCCGGCTCGACCGTGGGGAACCAGGCCGTGACCTGCTGGACGTTGTAGCTGATGTTGCGCTGCGTGAGCTGCGCGCCCTTCGACACGCCGGTCGTGCCGCCCGTGTACTGCAGCAGCGCCACGTCGTCCATCGAGATGTCCACGCTGGGCGGGCTCGGGCTGGTGGCGTCCACCAACGCGCGGAATCGGTGGATGCCCGGTCCCGGAGCGACCTTGGCGTAGGTCGGCGGATCCATCCGCTTCAACCGCAGCGGTGCCAGACGATTCAACGGGAACCGCAGATACTCGGGGATCGAGGCGATCACGTAGTGCCGGACGGGCAGGCTGTCGCGCATCGCCCTGATGTGCCGCTCGAAGAGGAAGTCAGCGGTGATCGCGACCTTGACCGCTGCATCGTTCCACTGGTGCTCGAGTTCCCTGGGCACGTACAGCGGATTCGTCATCACCGCTTGGGCGCCGAGGCGCTGCGTCGCGAAGAACGCGATGACCGTCTGGGGGATGTTGGGCAGGTGGATGGCCACCCGGCTGTCCTGGCCCACCCCCATGCCCGCGAGCGCCGTCGCGAGGCTGTCCACGTGGTCCCGCAGCTGACGGTAGCTCAACCGGCTGTTGAGGAACACGACGGCCGGGCGGTCGGCATACCGTTCGACGGACTCATCGAAGATCTGATCGATCGTCAGATCCTCGAAGTCGACGTTCGGCGGCACCCCGTCGTCGTACCACTTGTGCCAGACCCGGTCGTGTATCGTCATACCCCACCAGCGCCCCATGTGGCGTCCCGACCGTCGCGGGATCGGGACAGCAGTCTACGCAACATGAGCGGGGACGTCTCGGTCCCGTGGGCACGAGACGCGGACCGGCCCCGTGTGGTCTTTGGGATGCGTCGGCGCCGGGGCGACGACGTCATCACGCGGATGCTGGGTGCTCCATCGCGTCGATGGCGGCGCGCAGCACGCGATCGGCGGCGTCCAGCTCGGCGTCGTCGAACTGGTCGAGCACGCGGCCCAGTCGCTCGAGATAGCCGCGGAGCATCTCGGCGGCCAGGCGTTCCGACCGGCCCGTCGCGCGTAGGCGGATGCGCCGTCGATCGGCCGGGTCGCGGACGCGCTCGACGTGGCCGGCGCGCTCCAGGCGGTCGACCAACCCGGTCGTGGCCGCGGACGACAACTCCAGCCGCTCGCCGAGCTGGCCGATCGTGGGGCCGAGCGCGGTCGGCGGGGAGTCTCCGGTCGCATGGCGTGGCGGCGTGGTGTGCGTCCCGGCCCCGGCGTGCTGCTGTGGGTGCGCCGCAGTCAGCTCGTGCACGGCCATCACGCCGACGAGGTCGGTCTGGTGGAGGTCCATCCCGTGCGCCATGTGGTCAGCGAAGCGGGCCGATCGCCACGACAACTCACGCAGGGACTCCAGCACGGGTGCCAGCCGTGGGGCGAACGGTGGGCCTGGCTGCTGTTCCACGCGTCCTTCTTTGCCTCGGTGGTTGAACTTCTCGGTCAGTGAGATAATCTTCTCGTTCACCGAGACAGTCGTTGACCGAGGATTCTACCGAACGGCAGGCCGACCGGCACCGTTCAGCAGACAGGAGCACAGGATGCGGAACCTGACGAAGACCGTGCTGCGGTGGCCCGTGGCCACGATCGTCGTCGTGGTGACCCTGACCGCCGTGTTCGGCGCCTTCGCATCGCAGGCGGTCATGGAGGACGGGGCCGCGGTCGACAACGAGCTGACCGCCGCGCAGGACACCCTGGACGAGGCGTTCGGCGACCAGACGCAGGTGCTGCAGATCCTGGTCGAGTCGACCGATGGGTCCGACGTCCGGTCGGTCGCGGGACTGGAGACGGTCACCGCGCTCGAGCGTGCGATCCGCGACTCCGAGGTCGCCTCGACGCTGGTCGACGAGCGCGGCGGCGGCCAGCCGGCGATCGTCTCGCATCTCGGACCCGTCGCCCAGGCCGTCGAGCAACGCGGGATCGGCGGACTCGACGACGGTGACGTCCGTGCGCTCCAGGCACGGGCGCTCGAGCAGCTGCCGTCGCAGTTCGGCGCGTTGTACGACGGTCTGCTCGGCGAATCGACCGGCGGCGACGAGATCGTCACCACCGGGCTCGTGCTGGTGTTCCAGGACACGTCCGGTCTCGACGAGGACGGCGCGCTCGACCAGCAGCGCGCGCTCGTCGACGTCGTGGAGACCGTCGAGCCAGCGGACCGCGTGACCGTGGCGCCGCTGTCGATCCCGCTGCTGCTGGCCGACTCCGAAGTCGGCGGCGAGGTCGGGCGCCTGTTCGGCACGGCGCTGCTGATCATCACCGCGGTGCTCGCCGCCGTCTACTGGGTGACCCCCCGGGCGCGGCCGCGGCTGCGGGCGACCGCCCGCATGGGCCGCCGCACGGCCGCGGACGTCACACTCACGCTGGCTGTGATCGTGCTCGCGGTTGTGTGGATGCAGGGCCTGGGCGTGCTGCTCGGCCCCGGCTACGCGGACGTGATCGGCGCGTTCTCGCCGCAGACCCAGATCGTGCCGATCCTGATCGTCGGTCTCGGTGTCGACTTCGGCATCCACCTGCTGGCCCGGTACCGCTCCGAGCTCGGCGCGGCGGACGGCGACGCCGGCGACGGCATCGCCGCGCAGGCGTTCGCGACCGCGGGACGCACGGTCGGCGTGACCCTGCTGTTGTGCACCGCCGCCACCGCGATCGGGTTCCTGACGAACCTGGCCAGCCCCGTCGAGTTCCTCGCGACGCTGGGCGTGCTGGCGGCCGCCGGCATCACCGCCGCGTTCGTGCTCACCATGACGCTGGTCCCGGCCGTGCGGATGCTGCTCGACCGGCGCGCGGCTCGCGCGGGGCGACTGCCGGCCGAGACCCTCGCGTCGCAGCGCACGTCCACCCTTCCGCGACTGATCGGCCGCACGTCGTGGCTCGCCGAGCGTGCCCCCGCGGCCACGTTGGCGGTCGCGCTGCTACTGGTCGGCGTGGGCGGCTACGGCTACACCCAGCTCGACACCCGCTTCGAGATCACCGACTTCGTCCCGCAGGACGACCCGGCACTCGAGACGTTCGAGACGCTGCAGGAGCAGTTCGCCGGCGGCTTCGACGAGCGCACCGAGGTGCTGCTCACCGGCGACGTTGCCACGCCCGACGCGCAC